>CACYDX010000108.1 GCA_902773255.1 Oscillospiraceae bacterium | reverse complement strand
TTTTCTTTTTCGGCCTGCGGAGACAGCGATTCAAAGGAAGTAATGATATTTGCCATGGATACGGAAATGACCTTAAGAGCATACGGCAAGAACAGAGAACAGGGCATTTCAGCTGCAACGAGCATAATCTATTCCATGGACAACATGCTCGATCCCGAAAAGACCAACAGCAAGGTATATGAGATTAATCATGCAAATGGCAAGGAAATCCTCGTTTCCGGTCAGATAGCCAAAATGGTAGAGACCGCCAAAGATGTCTATGAAAAGAGTGACGGTGCATTAGATATCACGCTCTACCCGCTCATAAAAAGATGGGCCATACACGATGGCAAGGGCTATGTGCCGTCAGATGCTGAGATATGGGCAGATATAAACAGACGCTGCTTCGACGACGTTATCCTCACTGCTTTCCCTGCCTCCGGAAGCTATACTCTCATAGTTCCTCCCAACGGCGAAATCTCATTTGCAGCAATAGCAAAGGGCTGTGCTGCGGATTATGCCATTGAAGCAATGAAGAATGCAGGCGTTGAAAGCGGAATAGTCTCACTGGGCGGTAATGTGCAGACACTCGGGCTTAAACCTGACGGTCACAAATGGGAAATAGCCATACAGGATCCGAACAATCCCTCTGCTTATCTCGGAGTGCTTAGCATCGGTGAAGCGGCAGTTGTTACAAGCGGATCATACCAGAGGTATTTCACCGACGTTAATGGAAAGACATATCACCACATATTCAAGCCCAATACAGGTTATCCCGTCACCAACATGCTCACTTCAGTAACGGTTGTGTGCAATGACGGTACCCTGGCAGACTGCCTTTCCACCGCTCTCTACGTTATCGGTGAGACTGCAGCTATAAACTACTGGAGAAACTATGGTAAGGGTTCTTTTGAGCTGATAATGGTTGATATAGACAATACCGTTATCGCCACATCGGGGCTCATAGAACAGTTCAATCTTACAAACATGAAGGATTATAAACTCAAGTTCGTCGAATGATTGACATATGATATATTCAGATTCAGATATAAGGACACTTAAGGGCATAGGTGATAAAAAGGCTCAGGCTTTCAACAGACTGGGCATTTTTACCGTCTATGACCTTATTTCTTTCTATCCGAGAAAATATGAAGATCGTAGCCTTGTCAGGAACATTTCTGACCTTACCGACGGAGATACCTGCTGTATAAAGGCTGTTGTTGCCGATGATCCGAAGCTTTCGAGGATAAGGCGTGGCCTTGAGATTGTCAGATTCAGAGCCTTCGACGATACCGGGCTTGTTGAGATATCCTACTTTAACCAGTCCTATCTGAAGAACGTTTTCAGCAAAGGCGAAACTTATTATTTCTATGGTAAAGCCGAGAAAAAATACAGCAGAGCTGCCCTGACCAACCCCACCTTTGAAAGGGAGGAGGATGCAGGTTCAAAGACCGGAAGGATAGTTCCAATCTACAGGCTCTCATCGGGACTTACACAGAAAAACGTTATCGACGCGGTGAGCACGGCGGTGGATCTCTTTGCAGATACCGTACCTGAGATAATCAATCCCGGGATAAGAAACAGGAATGAGCTTGTTCAGGCAAGATTTGCGTACAAGAACATCCATTTTCCCGCAGATATAGGCAGTCTCGAACTGGCAAGGAAAAGGCTCATATTCGAAGAGCTCTTCCTTTTATCATGTTCGCTCGGTTTGAGAAAGCACGGGATAAAGAAAGAGGACGGCTTTGTTATAGAAAATGCTTCACTGCCATCTTTTCTCGATGCACTCCCCTTCACGCCTACGGGCGCTCAGATGAGAGCCATATCCGAGTGCACAACGGACATGAAGTCAGGTCATGTGATGAACAGGCTTCTTCAGGGAGATGTCGGCAGCGGCAAAACTCTCGTTGCAGCTGCGCTGATCTACTATGCCTTCAATTCAGGATATTCATCCGCTCTCATGGTGCCTACGGAGGTGCTTGCAGAACAGCATTATAAAAATCTCTGTTCGCTTTTCTCTTTCTTTGACCTGAGGATCGAACTGCTCACAGGTTCCACCACTGCAGCAGAAAAGAGACGCATCAAGAATGAACTCAGAGATGGAAACATTGACTTGATAATCGGCACGCACGCCCTTTTCAGCGATGATGTGATATATAGTAACCTGGGCCTTGTTATAACCGATGAGCAGCACAGGTTCGGCGTAAAGCAGAGATCCGCCATTGTTGAAAAAGCAGGCAATCCGCACATCCTTGTTATGTCCGCAACGCCTATACCCAGATCGCTCGCTCTGATCATTTACGGAGACCTGGACATATCTGTTCTGGATGAGCTTCCTCCCGGCAGAAAGAAAATAGATACCTATCAGGTGGACGAAAGCTACAGGGAAAGGCTTTTTGCATTTGTAAGGAAACAGGTGGACGCAGGCCATCAGGTTTATATAGTCTGCCCGAAGGTGGACGAGGATCCTTCTGAAGAACTCAAGTCAGTTAAAAAATATGCCGACGAGCTCTCCGCAAAGCTCCTCGGTATCAGAGTTGATTATATGCACGGAAGAATGTCCGCAAAGGAAAAGGACCGCATCATGTCCTCATTTATGATAAATGAAACTAAGGTTCTTGTTTCAACAACTGTTATAGAAGTAGGCGTGGACGTTCCGAACGCATCACTTATGATAATTGAAAACGCTGAGAGGTTCGGGCTCAGCCAGTTGCATCAGCTGCGCGGAAGAGTCGGCAGAGGTTCGGACAAGAGCTACTGCATCCTTGTTTCCGATAATAGCGGAGATGATGTTAAAAGGCGACTGAACATACTCTGCAGCACAAACGACGGTTTCGTTATATCTGAGGAAGATCTGAAAATACGAGGCCCCGGTGACTTCTTCGGTGAACGTCAGCACGGTCTTCCTGAGATGCATATAGCGGATCTCGGCGTTAACGTGAACATCCTCCAGACAGCTCGCGATGAAGCAAATGCCCTGCTTGAATCGGATCCGGATCTGAAAAAAGAAGAAAACCGGGCTCTTAAGGAGCAGGTCGGTTTTCTTCTCGATAAAAATCTTATATTGAATTAAACGGTTTTTTTGAAGTGGTCTATATATGACCTGATGACTGCCACTGAACCCTCTATATCTATCTTTGTGCTGTCGATGCAGAGGTCGTAGTTTTCAAAATCGCCCCATATCTGGTCGGTATAGTATCTGTAGTAACTGGCTCTGTCCTTATCAACTTCCTTGATGAGTTTCTTGGCTTTTTCCTCAGTGAGGCCTTTTCTCTTCATAATGTTCTTAACACGATTAGCATAATCACCGTAGAAGAACACCCTGATAAGGTCTTCCCTGTTTCTGAGTATATAGTCTGCGCAGCGGCCGACAAATATGCAATCGCCTTTTTCGGAAAGGGACCGGATCGCATCGAACTGTACGGATACGACCTCGATGTTCATATGGAATGTCTCATTGAAGCTGGGGTACTCGGGCGTGGTAAGGACATAGGGGTTAACTCTCTTTTCGTCGTATGAATTGAGAACTTCCTTGCTGAAGCTTGAATTGCGCGCAGCCTCGTCAACTATCTCTCTGCTGTAGCAGGGAATGTTGAGTTGCTTTGCAAGCTCGACTGCAATGGTCCTGCCGTCTGTTCCGTGCTGTCTTCCGATGGTGATTATCATTTTTCATCCCTCCGTTCTTTTAATCATTTTAACATCTTTTCCTGTAATTTCAAGAAAAAGCCTCCGATATATCAAAAGATTCAGAGAACGCCTATCATAACGAGGAACAGAAGAACGAATGTTATGAGCACGGCAGCGGCAAAAATAGTGAATCCGGCCTTGAAACCACCTTTGTTCCCGCTGGAGGACTCTTCAACGAGATGGGCTCTCCTCAGCGCATTGACAACGGGCTTGTAAATGAGAAGGGTTATACCTGCGTTTATTCCGCCCTTTATCAGATTGAACGGCAGGAAAATGCTCATCAGCATCCCTGCGACAACAGAACGGTCAACTCCCATATAAAATGGGGTTATTATATAGTTCCAAAGCACCATGCAGGCTGCCAGAACAACCATTCCTATGCCAAGACCTATCACCGCTCCCTTAAGAGTATGATGCTTCCTGTAATACCAAGCAGCAGGTACTGTGAACGAGCATGTGGAAACAACATTCATTAAAAGACCGTATACGCCGGTTGAGCTGATGGTGATCATCTCGATGAGAGATGTCAGCACAGAAACGAAAACGCATGTAAGAGGCCCGAAAATGAAGCCTGCAATAACGATAACGGCGTCCTTAGGCTCATAGCTCAGAAAGCCTGCAACGTTGGGGATCACCTTGCTGATGAGCACGGCGATGTAGGATATTGCGGTGAACATAGCTACAACTGCAATGTACCTTGTGGAATACTTCTGTTTGTTCATGGCTGTTTCTCCAATAAAAAAAGCCCGGAACAGTATCCGGGCAAAGATAACAAAAATGATCTTCTTTCATCCAGACTGTACTGTCGGTTCCGGGATCGCACCGGATCGGCCTGTCGGCTCGCGGACTAAGATCTTCTCTATTACCGCCGGTAAGGAATTTCACCTTGCCCTGAAGACTATATAAAATATACCACAAAACTGCGAATATTTCAATACTCTGTTCAAGGATGTAGATCAAGATGGATAAACTCAGATGCGTTGCCCTTATTCTTCTCTCAGCACTTCTCCTCTGCTCATGCGGAGCTCAGAAAGAGCCTGACGGGATTGATTCAGTAACATATATATCGGATATGGCGCAGAATACGCTTCCTGCTGAAACGGAAAAACCGGCCGAGCCCGAGCCTGCTTTTTCGGGGAAAGTTCTTGCAGAGCTTGACGGCAACGGGTTTTCTTCCTCCGTTTATCTGCTGTTCATGGATGAGGCGCTCGAAAATGTTATGAGCAGGTATGATGTAAAACCTGAAGACGTGCCTGCGCTGGAGGTGCTCCTGGAGGACGGCAGCGTTATAACAGCAAAGGAATTCTGCGAGACCTATGCAAAAAATGAGTTTGAATGGGTATGTCTGCTGGCAAACGATTACCTGAAAAGCGGAAAAGATATTTCTGAAAGTTCCAAATGGCAGGATGCGGCATCACTGGCGAATGATGATCTCATGAAGAACTCCGCGAAGTATTCAACTCTCGGAATAAGCCTGAACGATCTCGTCCTTTATGAGCTCTATACCGATCTCTATTACGATGATTTCGTCATCAGATATTCTCCCGGCGGTGAAAATGAGATAAGCGACGGCGATCTGTCAAAGCTGATGGAGAACAACGTGCGAAAGATAAGCTATACTTATCTCCCTCTCTATGATGAACTTACAAACAAGGACTTTTCTGATACCGAGAAAGCTGAGATCATAAGCATCTCCGAGAGTTTTCTTAAAAGATACAGGAACGGAGAGGATTTTTCCGATATAGTGGCTGAAAACTATATCCTGCTCGATTCCTATCATATAAGCTACGATGCTGATATAACGAGCGTTTATTATGTCCTCTCCGATCCGATGCTGCCCGCGGCAATAACTGATCAGGCCGAGAAACTCAAGCCCAATGAAGCCGCTCTGTTAAAAACAGATAATTTCGTATCTGTTGTGCTGCGGCTGCCGGTGAATGAGGCAAAAGATGATGAATGGATGTCCTTTGCCATATATCAGGCTTATCAGAGCGCATATGGAGACAGATACGCTGAGGATATGTCCGTCGCCTATGATTCCCTGCAGCTTAAATACGATAAGAAACTTCTATCGCAGTTGACACTCGAAAAGCTTATTGAAGCATTATATTGAAGCATTATATAAAGAAAGACCTGAAAGGGCTTCCCTTTCAGGTCTTTATCAAAACTGATCAACAGGCGTAGCACCGTAAACCGCATACGGGTCCCAGACATGCGTTGGCGAGGCAAAGTGTGAACAAAAGCCTCTGAGCTGAGAAATACGGGACCGTGTTCCTCGTATATGTCTCGTAAAAGTCGCCTGTACTCTGGAGCTGGGCCAGCAGATTCTGATATTCATAGTTTCCGGGTTCAAGTTGCACAGCCTTTTTTGCCGCTTCCACAGCGGCAATTTTATTTCCGCTGTACATATTTGCGGCGGCATATAAGTAATACCACCGCGCATCTCTCTCAAAATCGGGTACTCCGGAGAGAGCTGTCAGAGCCTCCTGATACATGCCGTTTCGTATGTAGTTTACGGCAGCAGTGTATTCATTTCTTTCGGTATTGGTCTGCTGGGTCTGGCCGGAACTGTAGACATTGCTCCAGAAATCCTGCCAGGGATCGGTACCGTATGCCGTCTGCGTGGCGGTGGCTCCGCCGAAGCCCTGCTGAGCCTGCCCGCTCTTTATCTGGTCATAGGCAACGTTGATCTCGTTCATCTTTTCAGCAGCTGCCTGATCACCGGGGTTTTTATCCGGATGATATTTCTTGGCCAGTTCCCTGTATGCTTTTTTGATCTCTTCGTCGTCGGCATCTCTTGAGACGCCGAGAACACTATATGGATCCTGATACATCATCCTTACCGTCCTGTAAAGGATACTTTCTGCAAAAGCTGTTCCAGGCTCCGCAGCATAGAATATTTCTGATTATTCCCATATCCTCTACCAGCGGAAGTATATCTATATATTCAAGGCACTCTCCCATGAACATGCGGAGTATATCATAAAAATATTCCCTGTTGTCGTCAGCTCCGTATCTATCTCTGAACGGATTATATGAGCCTTTGACAACATCGCTTTCAAGGTCTATGCAGGCATCCATTATATAAAGAAATTTCCCGAGGGCATTGCCCGCATCTTTGAGAGTTTTGGTCCATCTGTCATTCCTTAGAGCGAGGATCTCAGCCATTATCTTTCCGAAGCAGGAGGATGCAGCGTCCGGGTCAGGATTACCTTTCTTTTCTATTTCGGAAAGTTCAGACATATACCTGCTTATAGCTGAGAGCTTTTGAGGATACTCCGAGCAGATGTTTTTATACGCATCTTTTATAAGCGCTGAATATGAAGCCGAAAGGATGCTCCGGTCATCGTTCCAGTTATCGAGGGCTTTGAAATATGCCAGCGCAACGTTTATATCCGCAGCATAGGCCGTGAACTCGTTATCAAACCAGTCTCTTTCCGAGAAGGGATGAACAATGCAGATATTTTTACCCGAACTACCCTCGGTGTCATAAAGCGAAGTGAGCAGGATTATGAGAAAAGTGAGATCATAGCTTAGAGAAGTTCTTGAGATGAGACCGTGCCGTCGGCTTATAGATCTGCACAGGCCGCAGTAAGCCGCTTTGTATCTTTTCAGTTCTGCTTCCTCAAGCAGCTTTTCACTTGCTGTGAGATAGCCGAACATTTATGATCTGCCCTCAAACCTTGTGCCGCACTTTTTGCAGACTATCATTATTTTTCCCCTGCCTCTGGGGACCCTCAGAGCTGTTCTGCAGGAAGGACAATGAAAGAATTTATATTCATTTCTCTGAGTCCACTCTTCCCTGAAAAGTCTGAACTTTGAAACAATACGCTCTCTAATTTCCATATACTTCGCATTCTCAACCTGTCGCCTGCCCAGGTTTCTGGAGAACATTCTTATGTATACGATAACCAGCACAGCCAAAGTCAGTATGTTGAAAATTCCGGCCGCTTTATTTTTGAAAATGATCCCCAGTATTATAAATACTATACCGATAACGAGTAAAAAGAGATTGAGTCTGTCGTTCCCGTTTCTGCCCGCCATGAACCTTGCGATACGTTCTCTCATGATATCACCCGCAAATACTGATATTATTGATATAAACTATATCACAGAGGCATGTCCAATTATCAATTAATTGTTAATTCCTTTTTCTTGCCGCAACAGAAAGCTCGACTATCTTATCACAAAGCTCCGGATAGCTCAGGCCTTCAACAGCAGCTGATTTGGGAATGAGACTGTTGGGAGTCATACCCGGCAGTGTGTTAATTTCAAGGCACCAGGGATTGCCATGATCGTCGAGGATGAAATCGGTGCGGGAATATACAGAAAGGCCGAGCGCCTTATGGAGTTTGAGTGCGGCTTCTCCCATCTTTCTCTTTTCATCTTCCGTTATCGCAGCAGGGCATATCTCCCTTGCGCCCTGGCTCCCGGACTGATACTTTGCCACATAGTCGAAGCTGGTGCCTTCAGGCGGGATTATCTCAATGGGATTTAGATATCTGTCATCGAGAACGGGAACCGTCATCTCTCTGCCGTTTATCTTTTCCTCAATTATCGCCTTGCAGCCGTATGCAAGCGCTTTATATAACCCTTCGCGAAGCTCATCTTTCGTGTCGATAAGAAAGACGCCGATGGACGATCCTCCGCCGGGGACTTTTACCACGCATGGTATGGGGAGACTTTCAACGAGCTGATTGATCTGGTCCGCAGAATAGTTTATCTCGCTCCATGAGGGCGTGAGGATACCTTCATATTCCATTATCTTTTTGGCAACAGCCTTGTTCATAGCCATTGCGCTGCCGAGGTATCCGGAGCCGGTGAACGGAATGCCCATAAGGTCGAGCACTGCCTGGATCTTTCCGTCCTCACCGTCAGCTCCGTGGAATCCGAGAAATACACAATCAGCCATAGCACATACATCAAGGACCCTGTCGCCTATTCTCGATGGAGATTTGAGTTTTCTGGATCTGATGACGCTCTCTATGTCAGGAGCTGTCTTCTCAATGGCAACGTTTCCGCAGAGTCCGTCCTCTGCTTCGAAGATATCCGCAAGATCGCCTTCAAAGTCTTCGAGGCCGAAGAACAGATCGATAAATATCGCTTTATGTCCTAAACTGCGCAGAGCTTTGCAAACCGAGGTACTGGTAACGAGAGAAACATGCCTTTCGGTGCTGATGCCGCCGCCTAATACAACTATTTTCATTTTAACGCCTCATAATTTAAAATCTATGTGTTATAAGATACCACGATATCCTTTTGCTAACAAGAAAAAGTTGCCAGGCATGCTGTGTATTATTATTGACACTGTATTTCAATACTGTTAAAATAAAGCGACTATTGGATATATAAGGGTCTATCCAAAGCATGATACGACCGCTCTTTGAGCCAAGGCCACACGGACAGCCGGGTCGAATGCCG
>CACYDX010000107.1 GCA_902773255.1 Oscillospiraceae bacterium | reverse complement strand
GCCTGTACGGATAAGAGAAATGTCTGCTTTATGCATCGATTCAGGGTATTTGCTGCGGATAAAATCGTATCGCTTTCTATATTGGATAAATCTCCATCTTGACGGATTCAGTGGATCGCATTTGCTTAAGCCGGTTCTTCTTTGAAGATAGTAATAGTTGGCTTGATTAATGTAATAAATGTTTTCTGCTTTGAAAAACAGTTCATGCAGAATCGCTGCATCCTCCCAAAGTTCACCAACAGGAAAACGTATATCTTCAAAAACAGAAACGCGGAAAGCTCTTGCCCATATATTCGGCCACATTTTTCCGGTAGCCAGAGAAAGGATCATTTCTTTGGATGAATGGAGACCATAACTGATATCACTGTTTATACGTATGGTATATGATTCGGATTCATCTGTCACATAGAAGTCGAACTGAACGATATCGGCATCTGCTTTTGAAAATGCCGAGGCAATTGACTTAAGATGATTCTGGTGAAGATAATCATCGCTGTCAAGAAATACCATTATCTCGCCGTGCGCTCTGTCAAGGCCGGTGTTTCTTGCGGCAGATAAACCCCTGTTTTCGGTGCTGATTAGTAAAAAGCGAGGATCTTTTTCGCAGTAAGCACGGCAGATATCCATTTCAATGCCAGTACCGCCATCGTTGACAATTATGGCTTCATAGTTTCTGTACGACTGGGTCAGGACACTGTTCAGACATTTATCAATGTAAGGCTCCACATGGTATACTGGGATTATGATAGAAATCAGGGGCTCATATGTAGCATTATTTATAGGTTCATACATAGTGTCTCCTATGCAGGAATTGCAAAACTGGATAAACAGGAAAGAAGATTCAGCCGATACCTAAGATGTAAAGAGTCTTGTTGTCAGCCTTTCCACCGTAGTATTTATCCAGTACCTGCTGGAATATAGGTTCATCCGGTGCGGCATATTTGAACAGCGTCATGCATGAGCGTAGCTTCAGACAGTCCGGCCAGCCCAATACCGCTTCGGCTTCATTTCCCGGCAGCAGCAGGAGCGCATGGGATATTTCTATAAGATTGTCTCTCAGATAAGCGTCCGACAGGTACTCACGTGCCTCCTCGAGACCGCTTATAGAGTAATACTGTGCCGTAGAACTGAAGCCCAGTCCTGCGACCTGGGGAAAGATATACCACATCCAGTGGCTCATCTTTCTACCGCGCTTTATCTCAGCAAGTGCGGTGGAGTAAGAATGTCTCTGCGCATCAGTAAACCTTGATACATCATACATAACTGTCCGCCTCCGGTAATGATCATATATCCAATATAGCATTTTCCTGTTATAATAACAACAGAAAGAAAAGCATACAATTATGGAAATAATATTATGTATAATAATTTATGTTAATTAAAATCGTTAAGGATTGATCTTATATGAACGTATCGGAAGCAAGATTGTTAATTGAAACAGCGGAAAAGTTCAGCAGGGAGTTTCAGGCGCTTGAAGATAATGCTGCGCTGGCGAAGCAGGCTGCAGTGAAGGCGGCGGACGATCTGCTGGCTGAGCAGGTGAGAATAGAATTATGTAAACTTGACCTTGATGAACTTCGTAAGACAGGTCTTTCCATCAGAATAACGGCTTTACGGGTGGCCGGCATTAATGATCTCGGCCGGCTTTACGGGGAAACGATTGGTTCGCTTTCTGCTATTGAAGGGATAGGCGAGACATCCGCCCAGAGAGCGCTTTACGCGTTGAATAAGATAAAGGACCGGGTGTCAGAACAGGTTTCATTAAAGCTTTCTGCTGACAGACGCGATGCTTTTTCGGATAAACTCGTTCTTGCCGTATGCAGGGCAATGGAATTTGAAAGGCTTGAAAGGAAAGCGTCTCCGCTTTCTGATGAGCTTGGGGCCTCCACTGAAAGATGCTCGGCTTCATCTGCGCTCATTATGAACAGGCTCAAATGGCTTTTTACCTCTTCGATAAGACAGAACGGTGCGCTTACAGCTGTGCGAGTATTATCCGATCTGCTAAGTGGCAGCTTTACCGATGAGGCTGACAGCATTCTGGGCGAGGTCGGAGCCGTCGTAGAACTGACAGTAGGCGATGCATGGGCCCGTTACATAGAAGACCCGGCGTCGTTTTATTCGTTTTTGGAAAATACAGCGTCTAAGGCAAAAGATTCGGCATATGGAAATAAACTCCGTTTCGATGTTAGATATTCTGATACGTGCGGACTTCCGGCCGTACTTTACGAAAATGTATATAACACCGAACTAGATCTCAAAGGTCTGAAATGCACCCTCAGACCGTATCAGGAACTCGGCGTGAAGTTCATCATCAATCAGAAGACGGTCCTCCTTGGCGATGAGATGGGCTTGGGAAAGACCGTTGAAGCGATAGCCGCAATGGTGACCCTCAGAAACTGCGGAGAGACGCATTTTCTGGTCGTATGCCCTGCCGGAGTCCTTATAAACTGGTGCCGCGAGATAGAAAAACACAGCGACCTGAAGGCAGTCAGAATACACGGCGGCTGGTATCTGGATGATGTGTCGCGGTGGATCAGATCCGGAGGTGTGGCTGTTACTACATACGAGATGATCAGCAGGTTCACACTCCCCGAAGGATTCACCTATGCGATGCTGGTTGCTGACGAAGCGCACTATGTGAAGAATCCGGAAACTTTGAGAACAGCGGCTCTTATGGTTCTGCGCAGAAAGACCGACAGAGTACTGTTTATGACGGGTACAGCTTTGGAAAACAGGCTCGATGAAATGTATTTCCTTATCAGCTGCCTCGATACTGACACTGCTAAAGGCATCGGAGGGATAACATCGCTGTCGAAAGCCTCGGAGTTCAGAAATCTGGTCGCCCCTGTCTATTTCAGGAGAAAAAGGGAAGATGTGCTTACCGAGCTCCCGGAAAAGATAGAAAATGAGGTTTGGTGTCAGATGAGTCCGGCAGAGTATTCGGTTTATTATGATTCCGTCATGAGCGGAGATTTCATGGCCATGCGTCAGGTCTCCTGGAATATGGCGGATCCGGAGTGCTCAGCAAAAGCCCTGCAGCTGCGCGACATATGCGAAGAAGCCGTTGGCAACGGGAAAAAGGTGATCGTGTTCTCTTTCTTTCTCAATACTCTCCGCCAGGCACAAAAGATGCTCTCGGAGTGCAGATGCTTCGGCCCTGTCACCGGCGCTGTATCTCCGAAGGAGCGCCAGTCGGTGATCGACGCCTTCAGCGCTGAAAGCGGAGGTGCGGTGCTCCTCTCGCAGGTTCAGGCGGGAGGTACAGGCCTGAATATCCAGGCTGCGAGCGTGATCGTGTTCTGTGAGCCGCAGATCAAACCGTCTCTTACAAAACAGGCGCTTTCACGTGTCTACCGCATGGGACAGGCAAGAGATGTTATGGTTCATCACCTCATATGTCCGGATACCGTGGACGAAGCGGTCATGAACATCACGTCCGGGAAGCAGGCAGAGTTTGATCTGTATGCGGAAGATTCAACCATGCATGAAGCCGGCGGGCGACTGATCGATAAAGACTGGATCAACCGTTTCATGGGGGAAGAGAAAAAGAAATATCTCCCGATGGTGATCGGGTAGGAAGAATACGG
>CACYDX010000106.1 GCA_902773255.1 Oscillospiraceae bacterium | reverse complement strand
TACAGGATCTGCTCAGCGCCGGGATCGACTGGCTGTCCGGCGTGGTCGATGCGGGTCTCACCGCTTACGGCATCAATCCCGTGGTGCATTCCCTTGTGATCGACGGGATATTTGCCGGAGTGGGTTCCGTGCTGAGCTTCCTGCCGGTCATCGTCGTGATGTTCTTCTTCCTTTCCATTCTTGAGGATACCGGTTATATGGCGAGGATCGCCTTTTTCATGGATAAGCTCCTCCGTAAGCTCGGCCTTTCGGGAAAGAGCTTCGTGCCGATGCTCATCGGCTTCGGCTGTTCCGTTCCCGCCATAATGGCCACGAGGACATCTTCCTCGGAACGGGACAGAAAGATGACCATCCTGCTCACCCCGTATATGAGCTGCTCGGCAAAGATCCCGATATATTCCGTGTTCGTAGCCGCCTTCTTCGGAAGGCAGAGCGCCCTTGCCATGATAATCATCTATCTTACCGGTATAGTCACCGGAGTTATAGTGGCTTCCATCCTTAAGCGCACCATATTCAGAGGTGAACCTGTGCCGTTCGTTATGGAGCTTCCGAACTACCGCCTTCCCTCGGCTAAGAACACTGGCCTGCTCCTTTGGGAAAAGGCAAAGGATTTCCTGCAGCGGGCATTCACCATTATTTTCCTTGCCACAGTCATCATCTGGTTCCTCCGCACTTTTGACACGAGGCTGAATGTCGTCGAGGACCAGTCGCAGAGCCTGCTCGCCATTATCGCTGCTCTAATTTCCCCGATATTCAGGCCGCTGGGCTTCGGCGACTGGAGGATGGTCTCCGCGCTTGTGACAGGCATAACCGCAAAAGAGGCCGTGGTATCCACGCTTTCCGTGATCATGAATACCGGAGCGGAAAACCTCACCCCGGTGCTCAAATCCCTGTTTACGCCTCTCTCCGCGGCTTCCTTCCTCGCCTTTACCCTGCTTTATACCCCCTGCGCCGCGGCAGTTGCCACCATAAGGCGTGAATACGGCTCAGCCTTCAAGACCATACTAATTGTCATAGCTCAGTGCGCAGTCGCGTGGATAGTTGCTTTCCTTGTGTATAACATAGGAGGACTGTTCGTATGAGCGTGCTTGACTGGCTGATCCTTGCTGCGGTTGCAGCTCTTATCGTAATAGCGATTCGGGTATGGAAAAAGAGCGGGAGCTGCAGCTGCTCATCGGGCTCCTGCTGCGGTACCTGCAGCGCCTGCAGTATGAACTGCGGCAAAAAAGAGAAAAAACAGTAAGGTGTTTATGAAGATCAGCCGTCCGAAAGGGCGGCTGTTTCATTATTGAAATACGGGAATTCAGATGTTATTATTGAGCCGACAGTTTTAGATGCATGAAAGTGAGGAAAACTGTATGGCAACTCCGAGAACAAGAGAAAAGATCATCAGCGGCGTCAGCGGCGACATCATGAGAAAAGGCGCAGGGCTGGGTTCTGGCCCGGTAGGCAATGTGCTTGGTTATCTCGGTCGGCCGGGAACGAGAGGTCTGAAGATAAGCTCCGTCGTATCGGGCATTACGTTTATCTTAAGCTACTGCCTGCTGTTATTCCGCCCTTCGGGGAAAGACGCGGCATCAGCCTCATCCGCGGACCAGAACGGCAGCCGGACAGAACCGTAACGATCCGGGGATCTTCCCGCGGTCACTGCACAGGAAGAAAGAAAGGCGGTAGTATCCGCCTTTCTTTTTTCCTGTGACATTCAGAAGATGAGTTATTTCTATATAAGCCTTTCTTCAAATGAAGAAACGCCGTTTTCCCTATGTTCTTCAGATAGTGAACACAGGGTATTTTCCCTTTGTCCATTCATTTGTTGCTCTCTTCCGGACCTGACCGTTTTCTGCCAGGTAAGTTGGGTTAAGTTGAACGAGGGTCAATTTTTTGACCCTCGTATTTGTATTACATTTTGTATGTCAAAGGCTTTAGTATACATTATTTTGATATGTAACTCTCTGCTGAAAAACTATAGCATAATATGACAATTTCTTCCAACTGTTTTTTCCTGATGATCCGGTTCTCTGGTGAAAGAATCTCAGTCCGCCTGCATATAAACAGCAGTCCATCTGTCGGATGGACTGCTGTTTTTTTGATTCATGGATGCATCAGGTATTTTTCCACCTGCAGGGCGAATTCATTATGCGCCTCGGGTGTAAAGTGGACACCGTCCGCTGCTATGGGAAGATCCCATAAAGGTGCGGCGGCGAAAAGGGTATTATACTTTGCTGCAAGATTTCTGTAAACAGGGATAAGCTCCCTGAACAGATCCTGTATATTCTCAAGCTGGATCTCAACGGGAGGCGGCGAGATAAGGAAAACAGGCAGTCCGGGGAGAGCATTGGTCAATTCGTAAAGAAAAGCATCCATCCGGGCAGCGATCTTTTCTGCGGAGGGCTCGTACATCTGGAAAGCGTCGTTGCTGCCCAGCATGATGATAACAAGATCAGCCGGCATTCTTTTCCTCAGCATAGACAGGGCAAGATCTGTTTCCCGCTTTGAATGCGGGATGGTCCTTCCGTTGAGCCCCAGATTGACCACATCCCAGCCTGTTCTTCCGGCAAGGATGTCCGGCCATCTTTCTGAAGGAGGGTATCGGTCTCCAAAGGGATCACGGGGATCAAAGCCGTATGTGTTGGAATCGCCGAAACATATTATTCTTTTGTATGATTGTACCATATTGTTTCTTATTTCGATTAGCGTTTTCTATCTTACTGACCGGCCGCCGGCATATTGATGGTTGAACTCATGACCGGGTTTCCCAAAAGGACGTACCTATGCCGGATCTGCCGCGTCCCGGTTCTGCCGCATCCCGGTTCATGCAGATACCGTTATCAGCTATGTATATCACGGGTTTGTCCATTTCATCATATGGTATTTGGAATGATCATCAGTAAATCCTGCTGACCGGTACAGAGGAAGACCGGCTTCCGTGGACTTAAGTTCAACAATGGATAATTCCAGTTCTCTTGCTTCGGCCAGCAGCGTTTCAATGATCATCCTGGCGCAGCCTCTCCTCCGGTAAGATGGGTATGTATAAACGTTGAGCACGGTACCTGTCCTTCCGTTTATGAAAGCCGGACTCATCGGCTTTTCAACGATGAGCAGAAATGCGCAGGAAACAATTGACCTGTCCTCCCGGATCACGAATACTGACAGATCCCTGTTCATATGTGCCCTGAAATAATCAGGAAGATCCTTGCGGATGGATCTGATGTCATGCTCGCTGAGACTGCCGTTGTCCTCATAAAGATAGTCAAGCCGCATTTCCACAAGGGTATCGATATCGTCGATGCCGGCCTTTTCAACTTTCAAAGAACTTCACCCCTGTATGATCTGATTTGTCTGTGCATCCATCTTGTAAGCACGAAGACTCACAGACATTGGTATGCGGCAGCATTCCTGCCTCCGATGTTTTTTTGCGATTTGATCCGTTTCCTGCTGCAGCAGGCGGAAGACCTTTTTCTGCCGGATCATATTCTCTGTAGTAATCTTCATCCTGTGATAAAGGTTTTTTCAGTCAACTCTGTCACCGTTTCCGTATACCTCGCAGAAACGTGCGGAGAAAGAAGGAGCCTGCCCTCTTATATACAGATGTGATATGTCTCCCACGGATGCCGCGCGGAATGACGCGATCCCCGGCCGCCTCTCTTCGGAGTAGATGGTGGTCACGGATGACGGAGCCATGGCAAGTCCGTGCCACAGCACCATGGGGGATACATTAAACAGATGACTCATCAGCACACAGGAAACGCCGAAATGACAGAAAAACGCAAGCGTATCGGTCCCGGCATGCTCTACGCGGTAGCACAGTCCGTCCCTGACATATCCGTAACGGGCAAGGACCTGTTCAAATTCGGTGATAACATGGTCGTATGAGCTTTTCAGATCCACTTCTGCGAAGACCGGGTGCTCGAACCAATGCTCACGATCCAGCAGAATAGGATACTTTGACCAGTCCTGAGGCAGCCAGTCCCAGGGCACGGCGCTCAGTCCGCCTTCTTTATCTGGGCGGTGGACGCTGATGGAAAACTCCTGCAGCCATTCACATTTCACTGCGATCCGGCCTGCTTTTACCAATGTCGGCTGCACTGTATCCAGGGCCCTGCCCATGGTGGAAACGAAATATTCGCTTATGTCCATCGGTGCTATGCGTTCAGCCAAAAGCTGCGCTTCAAGCAGCCCTGTGTCTGTCAGACCGTCTGCAGTATAATCCGGATCACCGTGACGGATCAAAAGTAATCTCATCTGAACCGGCCTCCCTTCGGTCATTATTTTAACATATATTTGAGGAAATAGTAAGGCAAGGGGGTCTTTAAATACACGGAAGTTTATCTGAAACATAGGCACGCGCCTGACTGAAAGCCTTTTTTGCCGCAGCGGCCGGATTTCTGATCCCATAAAGGAGTATCGGATAACAAGTCAGACATCCAATGCGGGACATCTGTTTTTTTTGGAAAAAGCTGCTGTTTCTCGTTCAACATATAAAAGAATACAAACACAGTCCGCAGCGAAGGTTAAAAACTCCTTGTCCGGTTATGCGAAGAATGGTATTATTGCCGTATATCTGTCATAAAACCCGTTATCCGCAAGGAGGTCTGCCATGAACTACATTTTTATTTCTCCTGCGTATCCTGTCACCTGCACCCATTTCTGCGATCGTCTGAGTAAACTGGGTGTAAACGTGCTCGGTATCGGAGATGTTCCTTTTGATGCCCTGAACGATCAGCTGAAAAGCGCCCTCACGGAATACTATTATGTGCAGTCTCTGGAAGACTACGAGCAGGTATACCATGCCGCGGCATATTTCGTATACAATTACGGGCGGGCAGACTGGCTGGATTCGTTGAATGAATACTGGCTTCCCATGGATGCCAGGCTCCGTACGGATTTTAACATTCATACCGGTACCGGAGAGAACGGGATAGACGTCCTGATAAGAAAATCGGAAATGAAGAAGGTATTCCTGAAGGCGGGCA
This sequence comes from Oscillospiraceae bacterium, assembly GCA_902773255.1. Taxonomy (GTDB): domain Bacteria; phylum Bacillota; class Clostridia; order Oscillospirales; family Oscillospiraceae; genus Limivicinus. The sequence goes on along the minus strand of CACYDX010000106.1, from coordinate 1,204 downwards.
TCCCGACCGCCCGCCAGCATGTCGTCTCCGATCTTGCATCAGGGATGGCCTTTGCCGGGCAGACAGGTTTTCCTGTGATCGTAAAGCCGGATATCGGGGTCGGGGCAAACGGTGCAATGAAGCTGAAAAATGAAGAGGAGCTGACATCATTTTATGAAAAGCTTCCGGACGTTCCCTATGTAATGGAGGAATTCCTGTACGGGGATATATGCACCTATGACGCAATTATCGGCCAAAACTGTGAGCCGCTTTTTGAATCTACGTGCACGTATGCCCCTGTCATAGATTCTGTACAAAAGGATGAGGATATACGTCTTTACACAGAGGCCGAAGTTCCTCCGCAGCTGCTCGAGCTTGGAAGGCGGACGGTTAAAGCCTTCGGTGCGGACCGGCGCTTTGTCCACTTTGAGTTCATTCGATTAACAAAGGACTATGACGGAATCGGCAAAACGGGCGATTATGCCGTGATGGAAGTAAACATGCGCCCTGCCGGCGGACATGATCCCGATATGATGAATTATGCCCAGTCGGTCGATGTGTTTCAGATCTATGCGGAGATGGTCACATTCGGAAAGAGGCTGTTTCCGGAATCGGAAGACCGGTATATCTGTGCGTATGCTGCCCGTAAGGACGGTCATGTGTTTTCCCACTCTCATGAGGAGATCATGGAGCGTTACGGCGGGGATATCGTGATGCAGGAGGAGATGCCTCCGATCGACTGGCCGTCTATGGGACGATACGTTTATATCGCAAGATTCAAACAGAAAGAGGAAATGGATCAATACTTCAATTTCGTTCTGGGATGACAGCCGCCCTTCGCATCCCGCCTCCGGATAATTCAAAAGATAAAAGCACCCAAAAGGGTGCTTTTATCTTTTATGGCTGAAGATTCCTGTTTTAACAAACAGAGGGAATCGTTAAATTTTGCTAACCTTTGCTATAGAACATTTCGAGTTTAATGATCCGGTATAAACCCATCCGCAATTTTGTAGTCGATCCCCGCTTTGCGAGCCTGCGATATTTGAAAACGACGGGGTATATGGTACGTTCTGCCGTCTTTGATAAAACAGGCACCTGTTTGATGAAACTGAAAAGGGACGCCTTTGTTCATACATTGGCGACGAACATCCAGAACCCATTCGTAATCAAGCGGCCGCACGTTTATGCCCGATTCGCCTGAGCAAGCCACTTCGCAGATACTGCC
>CACYDX010000105.1 GCA_902773255.1 Oscillospiraceae bacterium | reverse complement strand
GGCGTGTTCGATAACGGCAAGAGGGTCGGCACCTTCCGCGTGGACCGAATCATGAGGCGTCCGGATATTCTGGAGGCCGATGCGCTTCCCTTCCCTGCAGACTTTGATTTCGACAAATACCTGCAGACCAGTTTCCGGATGTATGGGACGAAGTTTACGACGGTGGATCTCATCTGCAAAAACGATGTCATGGATGCGATCCTGGACAAGTTCGGAAAGGATGTCACAACCTACTGCTATGACATGGAGAATTTCCGCGCCGAGGTGGATGTCGTTCCCAGCAGCGTTTTCTACTCCTGGGTATTTGGCTTCGGCGGCGATGTCGTAATCAACGGACCGACCAATGTCAAAGAGGAGTATAAGCAGTTGGTGCAGAAAGTGGCAGAAAAGCTATAACGAATTCTGACCCCAAAAAATTCAAAAAGGTCTTGACGGGGACAAAGTTCCCATTTGATATGCTGTGCCCAGAAAGGAGGTCGTTATCATGAGACCAAAAGAAATACAGCAGAAACTGGGCATTGACGCAGATCGTATTAAACTGTTCAAGCGGGAAGGCGTCTTTGCTCCCGAAAATCCTCCGTCTGGGAATCGTGGTACTAATTACACTGAGGCTGACTATGAGAACCTTCGCTGCCTTGTGGTTCTTACAAAATGCGGACTGACCTGTAGCGATATCCGAAAGCTACAAGACGGCGAATGCACACTCGAAGAAGCGATCATTTCGCGCAGGCAGTACATTGAGGACGATATGGCCAGAAAGCGTAATTCCTTGTCCCTTCTTTCCGAGCTTCTTGACGGAGAAGCAAAGTTTGAGACGTTTGATACGGATCGCTACTGGGGTATTATTGCTCAGAGAGAATCCGAGGGTGAGGAGTTTATTGACTTCGAAGACATGTACGGCTATCAGCCTGTATCTCGTATCCGAAATGTTCAATGTCCGTACTGTGGTGAAGAACTTGAGATTGACTTGGAGGATTTCGAGTACGATCAAAGCAGCGACGAGAGAGAAAACGGAATGGGGCCGGATATCGTGTACGGCTTTGACACAGGAGACGATATTGAATGTCCATTTTGCGAAAAGAAGTTCAGGATCTCTGGATGGATAAGGGAATATCCAGTTGGCGTGTATGATTCGGAACACATCGAGGTAGACAGGGTCCTGGATGACGAATGACAGTGTTCGCAGAATTTACGAACCCTATTATAGAGGAGGTATGATCATGGCAATTGTACAGGAAGCATTTGATATTCCCGCTGATATTATGACAAAACTACTTACTGGTGAATACCGGAGAATAGGTGGAGTCGTAAGATACGCGATTGGTCCCCATAAGGGACAGATCGTGAAGCACTTAGATCCTGTTGACTTGAAGGTGGCAGAACAGGCGCAGGGAATCGGAGCGAAAGCGCTGCAGCTTGCAAAGAATAACAAGAAGGGACTCATTATAGGAGGCGTAATTGCCGGAGCAGCGGCGGTTGGTGGGTACATCTACTATAAGGTGAAAACCCATGAGCCAGCAGTGGTTGCTCAATTTCGGACAGCACTCCGCGCCTATATCGAAGAGATTAGAAAAGGCAATCTGGATCTGGATACCATTAACAAACTGATGATGGCTCTGGATGAGCTGAAAAAGCATAAGGACTATGAAAAATTCAAAATCGTTCTCTCCACAGAGGATCTTGATACCCTTGTTAACCGAATTTACGACTATACAATTCAGTTGGCAGAGAACAACAAGGTGGAGCTTACCGAAGAAGAACGTAGTCAAACAGATAATTCGATCCTTAATCTTCAGAATTACCTTAAAACACAAAAACGTATATTTGAAACTGCAGCATAAAGGTAAAGTTCCCTTCGCTGAGGCAGAAAAATAATCTGGATAAAGAAAAGATAAGAGGCCAAGGAGCAGCAAACTCCGGGGCCTCTTTCTCTACGTTGACGCCTGCAACCGTCAACGTGCCTATCCGGAGCAAAAACTGCCTCCGATCCTATTGCAATCTACTGGATCCTGAGTATAATAGCCTTATCTGGAACGAACCGTTCTCGATAGATTCAATGAAAGGAATACCGCCATGAGATCTAAGAGCCAGCAGCTGATGAATGAAATCAGCGCATACGTTGATCAGTACTATAGCGAGAGGCATACTGCCCCTTCGGTGAATGAGATCGCC
>CACYDX010000104.1 GCA_902773255.1 Oscillospiraceae bacterium | reverse complement strand
GATGAAGAAGAGCCTGCAGATGGACCGCTACGAGATCATGGAGACCATGCAGTTCGGCGGCATCGCCTCGCACAGGATGAATTTCTGAACCTGTATTTGACCTGGAAATTCATAAACAGCAACCCTGCGGTATATCCCGCAGGGTTGCTGTTTTATAAATTATTCAGATATTCCTCTATATCGAAATCCGCCGTCTTTTCATCCGAACGCAGATACAGAGGATGATGCGGATGGCCCTTTTTTGAGCGCTTCCCGGCGCACAGCCATTTCGCGCCGTATTTTTTGCCGAGCGAGACCATGTCGAGCAGGCATTCCTTCAGATAGGGCCTTTTCTCGATGATAGTGCCCCAAGCAGCCCAAACTGCAGGAGAAACACCCTGCGCAACTCCGGCAAGGACATACTCGAAGGCTTTCATATTCTCCTGATGAAGAAAGGCATTGAGTTCCCTGTCCATGTCATCGGGGTCGGTGGCTCTCTGCGCATAGACATTGAACATCATCCAGCCTTTGTATCCGTTTCCGTTGGCAATGCGCTCAACTGACTTCAGCGTGTTGTCAAGGTCATCCGGCTTCGCTGTAGAGGGGTTGATGCCTATGCAGATCAGCGGATCCGGGCCCTGAACGCCGAGAATGTAACGGTATTCCGTATAGAAGTCGGGCACGTAGAGCCACCTGGCTGTGTCGTATCCCCCGCTCTTCCCCGAAGCGGCCAATGCTTCATCAAAGCGCAGGATCTCTATATCCCGGCTTTCCGACGACGGGATATGCATCACTCTTTGACTGCCGCTCTAAGCGCGTCGACTCTGTCGGTATCCTCCCAGCGCACGCCGAGGTCCTCCCGGCCCATATGCCCGTATGCGGCAAGCTTTCTGTAGATGGGCCTGCGCAGGTCGAGATCGCGGATAATGGCCGTCGGCCGCAGATCAAAAACTTTCTCCACTGCCTCTTCAAGTCTGTCATCAGATACAGTACCGGTGCCGAAAGTGTCGATATTGACAGAGACAGGCCTTGCAACACCTATAGCGTAAGCAAGCTGGATCTGGCAGCGCTTGGCAAGCCCTGCAGCCACTATGTTCTTGGCAACATATCTTGCCGCATATGCAGCGGATCTGTCCACCTTGGTGGGATCCTTGCCGGAAAATGCTCCGCCGCCGTGAGGTGCGCTGCCGCCGTATGTATCAACTATTATTTTCCTTCCTGTCAGACCCGAATCTCCCTGCGGTCCGCCAATGACGAAACGGCCTGTCGGATTTACGAAATACTTTGTCTTTTCGTCTATGAGCTCAGCGGGAACGGTGGCCTTTATGACATGCTCTATCATGTCGCGGCGGATCTGCCCAAGTTCAGCCTCCGGAGCATGCTGTGTGGAAATGACAATAGTGTCCACCCTCAGCGGACGGCGTTCCTCGTCATATTCGACTGTGACCTGAGTTTTCCCGTCCGGCCTCAGATAGGGCAGCAGACCGCTTTTTCTGACATAGGCAAGCTTCCTTGCAAGAGCATGGGCAAGTGAGATCGGCAGGGGCATAAGCTCCGGAGTCTCGTCGCAGGCATAGCCGAACATCATTCCCTGATCGCCGGCCCCGTTCTGTAGCTCCGCATCCTCTCCGTTTTTGTTTTCCAGTGCCTTGTCCACGCCCATCGCTATATCTCCGGACTGTTCATCGATATTCGTGATTATCCCGCAGGTATCGCAGTCGAAGCCGTATTTGGCTCTGTCATAACCAATCTCGCGTACAACTTCCCTTGCGATCTTCGGGATATCGACATAGCAGCTCGTGCTGATCTCGCCCATGATATGGACAAGGCCTGTGGATACCGTTGTCTCGCATGCAACTCTTCCTTCCGGATCCTCTGCAAGGATGGCATCCAGCACTGCATCCGATATCTGATCACAGATCTTATCGGGATGCCCCTCTGTTACTGATTCGCTCGTGAATAAATAATGGCTCATTTTAACTCCTGTTCCGACAAAAAAGGAAATCCCCGCCGGCAGCCGGCGGGGATGATAAGCATTCATTTCCTCATCTTTCGTCACCGCCGGATTTGGCACCTTGCTTTAAGCAGGTTGCCGGGCTTCACAGGGCCGTTCCCTCCACCACTCTTGATAAGGTGTTCAGTTGTCTTTTTATTTACGCGCCTATTATAACAGCAATTGTTCTTCTGTCAATCATTTTCTTTAATGCATCAAGCTGCTCAGAATTCTCTTATTATTTTATATTCTTTTTCAACAAGATTGAAAGTCTGCCCAAATGGTTGTAAAATAAAAAAAGCTTGATTTCACTGTCATTAAGTATTTCTGACCGGAGGATCTTTGTGAAAAAAGCTTTGCTGGCAAAATTATGGGAAGCGCTGATATCCGTCATGCCGGTAATGGTGCTGATCCTGATACTGTCATTCACACCGATGGCATCGCTCACATGGCTGGAGCGGACGGTTTTTTTCATCAGCTCCGTTTTCCTTGTGCTCGGTATCGGTCTTTTTAATCTCGGTGCTGATATAGCAATGTCCCCGATAGGCAGGCACATCGGAGAAGGCGTCACAAAGTCGGGACATCTCGGCTTTCTGGCTCTCATCTGCTTTCTCATGGGTGTGCTTATAACCGTGGCGGAACCGGACCTTTCCGTTCTTGCTGATCAGATAAGTGCGGTGATAAACCCCACAATGCTGATTTTGACAGTTGGCCTTGGCGTAGGGCTGTTTCTTGTGATCGCGGTCGTACGTATCATTACGAAAACAGACCTTACCGCATTGCTGCTGTTTTCGTACATGGTCCTTTTTGCTTTTGCCGCCGTGCTGATCTCTAAAGGGAAGAAATCTTTTCTTCCGCTTGCTTTCGATTCGGGCGGCGTGACTACAGGCCCTATCACCGTGCCATTCATAATGGCTCTCGGCCTGGGTATCGCCCAGACTATAGGCGGCCGCAATGCAGGGCAGAACAGCTTCGGTCTGATAGCGCTCTGCTCTGCAGGACCCGTCCTTGCTGTACTGCTGCTCAGCATCGGTGCCGGAAGCGGTGAAATAAACTATCCGCTTCCCGACTATACTATTCAGGCTGGCTTCAGCCCGGCCTTCTGGACCCTGCTCGGCGAGACGGCATGGGACGTGGCAAAATCTCTGCTGCTGGTTTCGATATTCTTTGCGGGACTGCAGTTTTTTGCCCTGCACCTGCCGGTTCAGAAACTTATCCAGATACTCTTCGGTCTGCTGTTTACCTTTGTCGGTCTTGTGATATTCCTACTGGCAGTGGCGGTGGGATATATGCCGATAGGCTATTCCATCGGAAACTCTGTCGCTTTGAAACTTCCTGCGGCCCTGCCCGTGCTTGCTTTTGTTATGGGCATGGTGGTAGTGCTTGCGGAGCCCGCGGTCCACGTTCTCAATCAGCAGGTTGAGGATGTGACAGACGGAGCAGTAACAAAGCGTCAGATGACGATAGCCCTTTCAATAGGCGTCGGCGTTTCTATCGCGCTTTCCTTCATCCGTCTGATTTTCGGTTTCTCACTGCTTTATTATCTCATCCCGGGCTATCTGATCTCTCTCGGTCTTTCATTCTTCGTGCCAAAGCTGTTTACCGCCATAGCATTCGACTCCGGCGGCGTTGCGAGCGGTCCTCTTACAAGCAGCTTCATACTGCCCATGACGATAGGCGCATGCGTTGCAATGAGAGGCGCGGACGAAGTACTTGATTTTGCTTTCGGCGTGGTAGCCCTGGTCGCCATGACTCCGCTCATCACGATACAGACTCTTGGCTTCCGCTCGATCCTTTCCGATTATATGCGTGAAAAAGCGGCTGTCCGCCGCATTCTCTCCGCGGACGACGCTCAGATAATCTATTTCAGATGAGGAGGGCCTGATATATGGATGAACATGAACAGAAACACCGCTCCTCACAAAACATAGCCCCTGACCGACTGATGCTGCTGGTGACAGTTGTTCAGAAGGGAAAAGGTACTTTCTTTTCGGATTATCTGCAGACTTTTGAGGCCAATCTTCAGGTCTGTGTCGTCGGTACCGGCACCGCTCAGACCGATCTGGTGGAATTTCTCGGTCTGAAAGATAACAAGCGAAGCATAATATTCAGTATAGTCAGAGAGGATCGTCTGAACGCTATAATGGAAGCTCTGGAGGAGCGTTTCCAGACCATAAACCGGAAGACAGGCATAGCTTTTGCCGTTCCGCTTTCGAGCGTGATAGGAAAACTGAGCTACGGCTTTCTGAGCAATGATAAAAGAGTGATATAGGAGAACATTGCATGGATAAAAAATACGAAGCGATCTTCTGCGTTGTAAATACGGGGTTTGCCGATGAAGTGATGTTCGCTGCGAGAAAAGCCGGCGCAGGCGGAGGCACAATAATCAAGGGCCGCGGCACAGCCCCCCTTGAAGCGGAAGAGTCATTCAAGATCACGATACAGCCCGAAAAAGAGATAGTTATGATACTGGTGCCTAAGGACATTAAGGATAAAGTCCTCCGCTCCATATATGACACAGCCGGACTTGCAAGTGAGGCTCAAGGCATAGCTTTTTCTCTTCCGATAGAACGGGCGATAGGGCTTAGTGAATTCACAGCTGAGAACGAAAAGAACTGAGCAACTTTACAGCATATCTTTTGACCGGAGAAATACGTATTATGAAATACCTTTTTCTTGCCGTTTTTATTATTTCTACAGCCATTCACCTTTTCGCTTCTGCGAATAAGAACAGGCGTCTGCGTAACATAACAAAACCTTTCCTTCTTCTCGCACTTCTCGGTTTTTATCTCTTTGCTGCAGACAGGATCCTCCCCGCTATAGTTCTTGCACTTGTGTTCAGCTGGCTCGGCGACGTCCTGCTCATGCCTCACGGTGTGAAATGGTTCACAGCAGGGGGCATAGCCTTTATGGTAAGCCATCTGTTCTTCATACTGGGTTATTCAAAGGATATAGATTTCAGTTCTCTCAGTCCCGTCATCGTTATCATTTTTGCCCTGGTTTTCATATGTGCTGTTATCTTTGTTTTCTCCAAGCTCAAGGAGAATCTCCCCAAGCGTCTGTTTTATGCCATGTTCCTGTATCTTCTTTTAAATGGCGCTATGAACTGTTTTGCGATATACAGGTTACTGAGCAGGCCGTGCACCGCAACAGCCGTCACATGCATAGGCGCGATACTGTTTTTCATCTCGGATGCTTCGCTGTTCTTTGTTCGATTCAACAAAAACGGCAGACTCAAGACTCATTTCCTTGTTATGCTCACCTATTCGGTAGGTGAACTCCTGATCGTTCTTGGATTACTGTAATTAAACACGGAGGTCGACCATGAAGTATTATCTTTACAATTCACTGGCAAACAACGGCATCAAGCCTGATATCGCCCCTGATACGCAGCTGATCGACGCGGTCGGTCTGGACTACGCGGACTACCTGAGCAGACTTTCTCCGGAAGATGAGATCGTTCTCATAGGAGGAGACGGCACCCTGAATTACTTCATTAACGCAGTGAAAGGAACTGAGATAAAGAACAATATCTATCTTCTCGGAAGCGGCACCGGCAACGATTTCCTAACAGATATAGGCAGACAGCCCGGAGAAGAGGTGCTGATAAACGAATATCTCAGCAATCTCCCTACAGTCTATGTGAACGGCCTCGAGAAGCTGTTTATAAACAATATGGGCTTCGGCATCGACGGTTACTGCTGTGAGGTAGCCGATCAGATCAAAGAGAAATCACCGCAGGAAGAGATCAATTATTCCGGCATTGCCATAAAAGGTCTTCTGTTCCATTTCAAGCCATGCCATGCAACAGTTACGGTAGATGGCAGAACGCATGAATTTGACAATGTATGGATAGCTCCGACCATGAAGGGCCGCTTTTACGGCGGCGGAATGGATATGGCTCCTGATCAGGACAGGGCCTCAGACAAACTCACTGTAGTGGTGTATCACTGCCGTTCAAAACTGAAGGCTCTGATGGCTTTCCCCTCAATATTCAAGGGTGAGCATGTAAAAAAGACCGACATAGTGAGCATATTCACCGGGAATGATATTCGCGTGAAGTTCTCCCGTCCATGCGCAGCTCAGATAGACGGTGAGACCGTTCTCAATGTGACAGAGTATAAAGCAGTTCTTTAATAAAATAAAACAGCCCCGCAGTCAAATATGACTGCGGGGCTGTTTTTCTGTCAATCCGTCCGATTCAAATGCCCAGATAATCTCTCTGTTTTTCCGAAAGATGGTCTATTTCCACACCCATCGAGGCGAGTTTCTTATATGCGACCGCCTCGTCGGTCTCTCTCGGCACAGGGATAACTCCCGGCTTCAGATCTTCTTTGTGGTCAACGAGGTATTTTGCACTCATGGCTTGAATGGCAAAGCTCATGTCCATGATCTCGGCAGGATGTCCGTCACCCGCTGCAAGGTTCACAAGCCTGCCCTCTGCAATAACGAAAAGCGTTTTCCCGTTCGGGAGCACATAGCCTTCTATATTGTGCCTTGCTTCATATTTTTCAACGGCGATCCTGTTCAGGCCGGCCATGTCGACTTCAACATCGAAATGGCCCGCATTAGTGAGGATAGCTCCGTCTTTCATGCTTTCAAAATGCTCAGGCGTGATGACATCGCTGCATCCCGTAACGGTGACGAACATATCGCCGACCTTGGCAGCTTCCGCCATCGGCATTACCTCATATCCGTCCATAACGGCTTCAAGCGCACGGACAGGATCGGTCTCGGTGATTATCACCTTTGCCCCCAATCCCTTGGCACGGAGAGACACACCTTTGCCGCACCATCCGTAACCCGAGACCACAACATATTTACCTGCGACTATCAGGTTGGTGGTCCTGTTGATGCCGTCCCAAACGGACTGGCCGGTGCCGTAGCGGTTATCGAACATATGCTTGCAGTCCGCCTCGTTCACCATCACCATCGGG
>CACYDX010000103.1 GCA_902773255.1 Oscillospiraceae bacterium | reverse complement strand
GACCATTGTGTATTACGAGAGCCTCGGTCTCGGCAGGATCATATATCAGCTTCCCACCACTCTCTGTGAGATGTTCCTCAGAGAAGTATTCAAGAAGAATCCTATCGAGACGCTCGATGAAGATACTTTGGAGACGATCAACCGCTTCTTTGAAAACAATCTGAATGTTTCCGAAACATCCAGAAAACTGTATGTCCACCGCAATACACTCGTATATCGCCTTGAAAAGATCAAAAAACTCACGGGACTTGACCTCAGGGAATTTGATCATGCCATAGTGTTCAAGGTGGCAATGATGGTGAAGATGTATCTCGATTCACTCAATATAGGCAAATACTGATTGCATAAACCTTCGGAGGATTATTAAATGGTTCAGTTCAATAATGTAAAGATGGTTTATTCCTCGAGCGAGACTGAAGCTCTCAACGGAGTGAGTTTCAGAATAGACGACGGAGAATTCGTCTTTCTTGTAGGTCCGTCCGGTTCCGGAAAAACCACAATAATGAAGCTGATAACCGGAGAGATCACTGCGACCAGCGGAAGGATCATCGTAAATGATTTCGACATGCGCAAGATAAAGCGCCGCAAGATCCCTCAGATGAGAAGGACTCTCGGAGTCGTTTTCCAGGATTTCAGACTCATAGACAACATGAACGTATATGATAATGTGGCTTTTGCCATGCGTGTTGTAGGAGCGAGCAACAGATCTATCAGAAAGCGCGTTCCCTATGTGCTTGAACTTGTCGGACTTGACGGCAGGGAGAAAAGACTGCCCAACGAGCTTTCCGGCGGTGAGCAGCAGCGTGTCGCAATAGCGAGAGCGCTGGTAAACAACCCGAGAATGATCGTTGCGGATGAGCCTACCGGAAACCTCGACCCGGTTAGAAGTTTGGAACTGATGCTGCTGTTTGAAAAGATAAACAGTATGGGAACAACAATACTTGTCGTTACTCACGAAAAGGAACTGGTAAATGCCTTTGCCAAGCGTGTTATATCGATTGACAACGGTGAAGTGATCAGCGACGGAATGGATGGGTATTTCGGAAATGAGACTTAACAGATACGGTTACCTTATTCGTGAAGGGTTTCGCAGTATATTCACGCATGGCTTCATGTCGTTTGCTTCCGTCACGATCATTATGGCCTGCCTTATAATTATGGGCAGTGTTTCACTTCTTTCGCTCAATATCGATGCACTTATAAAAGATCTTGAGGATCAGAATGAGGTCGTTGCTTTTGTTGAAGAGAGTATAACGGACGCGTCTGTCGCTGAGGCAATTGGGCCTGAGCTCAGAAAGATAGAAAATGTCCAGTCCGTCGAGTTCGTAAGCCGAGGCGAAGCAATGGGCAAATTCATGAGCAATTACGATTCCGATCTTATGGAAGGTATAGATGAGACCGTTTTCCGTCACAGGTTTGTCATCCATCTAACGGATATCTCTCAGATGGCCCAGACAAAGGCCAGGCTCGAGGCGGTTGACGGCATTGCTGAGGCAAAAGCTCATACCCAGTATGCAAAGGCTTTCGTTTCGATAAGAAACGTGGTCACTGTAGTATCACTGGTCCTCATAGTAATACTTGTGTTCGTTTCAATTTTCATCATGACGAATACGATAAAGCTTGCAACTATTAGCCGCAAGGAAGAGATCGGCATCATGAAGATGGTCGGTGCGACCAATTCATTCATACGCATGCCATTCGTTGTTGAAGGCCTCGTGCTTGGTATGCTCGGCGGCGGCCTTGCATATCTCGCCGAGTGGGGAATATATGACGGGTTAACTGTGAGGATAGTCAATTCCATGTCCGCTTCATACCTCAACATCATCCCGTTCAAGTCAGTAGCGATCTATGTCCTGATCGTCTATCTGGGACTTGGCATTATGGTTGGTGTGTTCGGCGGTGTGAACGCTATCAGAAATTATCTTAAGGTTTGATTTATGAATCGAAGCAGATTTGTCAGAATACTTTGCATTATACTTGCGATACTTATGGTTGTCGGTTTGCTCTCAGTTGTGTTTCCATTCATAGCGAGCGCTGAAGACGAAACGTCATCTGATGAGGATTTCGAGCAGCAGCTTGCCGAACTAAATCAGCAGAAGGAAGAAGCCAAGACCAATGTCAGCAATGCAAGAAACAAGGTAGAACAGCTCAAAGAAGAGCAGGCTCTCGTTATTGAGGAAAAGATCGCGCTGGAGGAACGCAACGCGGCTGCTCAGGAGGCTATAGCTCTCGTTGAGGATGAGATAAGTCTTATCTCCGATGAGATCTCCAATTTTGAGATACGCATAGCAATAAGGGAGAAAAGAGTAGAAGCCGCCAAGGAAAAAGAGGACGAGCAGCTCGAGAAATACCGCGTAAGGATCAGAGCAATGGAGGAAAACGGCGGATATAACATCCTGGCCATCCTTCTGAACGCCGACAGTCTCAGCGAGCTTCTCACGGCCATAGATGACTACGGTGATATCATGAACAGCGACAAGGTGCTCTATGATCAGTTGCTGGAAGCAAGAAAAGAGCATGAGACCGTAAAGGCTGAATATGAGGCGTATAAGGCCGAGTGTGAAGCAACAAAGGACGAATACGATAAAGAACTTTACGAGCTCGAGAAGGAAAAGGAAGAGCTTGAAAAGGAAATAGAGGATTCTGCGGCTTTGATCGAGGAATATACCGAGAAGATCAAGGAAGCTGAAGAAGAGCAGAAACGCATGGAGCAGCTTGAAGCTGCTGCTGCTGCTGCCGCGGATAGTTTCATAAAAGAGTATCAGGCCAGGAAAGCTGCGGAAGCAGCTGCAGCCGCTGCTGCCGCCGCTCTGCAGAGCGGCTCCGGAGACTCCGGACAGGCTTCCGGTGGTGACGGCTCCGTCACCGGTATTGCGGTAGACGGCGGGGGAACAGCTGCTTCAACGCCTGCACCCGGTACTGCAGTAAGCGGGACCGGCGGATTCGTGTGGCCTTTCCCCGGACATTACAATGTTTCGAGTCCCTTCGGATACCGTGCGAGCACCGGCACAAATCATACCGGCATCGATATAGACGGTTACGGCAGCATGGGGTCACCGATAGTTGCTGCTGACAGCGGTACAGTTATCAAGGCTGAGTATTACGGAGGCTACGGCAACTGTATTATTATCGACCACGGCAACGGTTTTACCACACTCTATGGCCACTTGAGCAGTATGTATGTCGGTGTGGGATCCTATGTGAGTCAGGGCCAGACGATAGCCGGAGTAGGAAATACGGGCACTGTTTATGGCACTGACGGCGTTCATCTGCATTTTGAAATCAGCATAAACGGCAGCAGAGTGGATCCTATGGGATACCTGTGATAACCAATTGAAAGAATATACTTTCATTTTCCGGTAAAGGAGCTCTTTCAATGTTGAAAAACATTAGGAAATCTCTGATATTTGTTCTTATGGCGGCGATCATTTTCGGCGCTGTAAGTCCTGCTTTTTCACTCAGGGCATACGCTGTCACACAGGACGAGATAGACGAACTGGAAGATGAAAAGGATAAGATAGCGGAAAAAGTTAAGGTCCAGGAAGATAAAATAAAGGAGCTTGAAAAAGAGCAGTCTGATTTTCTTGAGCTGAAGGTAGCCCTTGAAGAAAGAAATGCCTATACTCAAAAACAGATAGAAGTCAATCAGCTTCAGATAGATTATATCTCCGATGTTCTGGATCAGAAATCTCTTGAGTTGGAGTCCGCCAAAAAGACTGAACAGGATCAGCTGGATAAATACCGCGCAAGAGTAAGGGCTATGGAGGAAAACGGCAACTATAACATTATCGCCATATTCCTCAATGCCTCATCATTAGGCGAACTTCTGACCGCCATGGATGATATCGGCGAGATCATGGACTCTGATAAAAAGCTGGCGGATGAGTATATGGCTGCCAGAGAAAATGTTGAAGCTGTAAAGGCAGAGTTCACCGCAATCAAGGCCGAGTATGATCTTAAGCAGGAAAAACTTACCGCCGAGCAGGAAACGCTTAAGGCCCAGATAGAAGAGACGAATCAGACTCTCGAAGAGCTGATGAAGAATATCGATGAAGAGAGCGAGACTCTTGACGGATTCCAGAAAGCTGTTGAGGAGGCTCAGGCAGAAATCAACAAGCTGACCGAGGAACTCGATAGAGAACGCCGCGCAGCCATCGCTGCTTCGGCAGGTGCTACAGGTTATACCGGCGGCACAGTCACCGGTTCCGGAAACTTCATCTGGCCTGTCTCCTGCACATATATAACAAGCTGTGTAGGCAACAGATACCATCCGATTTCCGGGGAATGGAAATACCATTCCGGAATGGATATAGGCTGCCAGTACGGAGATTCCATATGGGCTTCGGACGGAGGCACCGTATGTATCGCCGGCGTGAACGGAGGCTACGGCAACTGCGTGATGATAGACCACGGCAACGGCTACTATACCCTTTACGGACATATGTCGTCCATTGCCTGCTCTGTCAACCAGACAGTGGCACAGGGGCAGGTCATAGGTTATGTCGGAAGCACCGGATACTCCACCGGTCCCCACCTGCATTTTGAGATAAGAAGCGGCTCCTCATGCCTTGATTTTGCTTCATGGTTTTCAGGACTTACTTATTCGCCTGATTCGGGCGGTTAATATTAATTTTTATCAGAATAATTCATG
>CACYDX010000102.1 GCA_902773255.1 Oscillospiraceae bacterium | reverse complement strand
GGGCTATGCCGTGGCAAAGCAGAGAAGGAGCAAATGGGCAAACTACGTCAACTCCGTTGCCTTCCTGCCTTACCTGATGCCTTCGATAGCCGTCGGTGCCGCCTTCTTCGTTCTGCTGTCCAGTGAGAAGCTCAACCTCTTCAACACCTACTGGATACTGATCATTGCCGGTACCGTCAAGTATATACCTTTCGCGAGCCGTTCCTCACTTAACTCCATGCTTCAGCTTTCCGGAGAGATAGAGGAGGCCGCCATAATCCAGGATATCCCGTGGATCAAGCGTATGCTGAGGATAATAATCCCGATTCAGAAATCATCCATCATAAGTGGCTATCTGCTGCCGTTCATGACTTGTCTGAGGGAACTGAGCCTGTTCATGCTTCTCTGCGTGCAGGGCTTCATCCTCTCGACCACGCTAGACTATTTCGATGAAATGGGCCTGTATGCATTCTCAAGTGGTATCAACCTGCTGCTCATCGTAACTATCCTCATTTTCAACACTCTTGTCAACAAGCTGACCGGTGCCAGCCTTGACGAGGGAATAGGAGGTTAACTTATGCCTAAGATCACTCTTACTCATGTTACCAAAAGATGGGACAAATTCTATGCGGTGGATGATCTCAACCTGGTCATTGACGATAATGCCTTCGTTACCCTGCTCGGCCCTTCCGGCTGCGGTAAGACAACGACGCTGCGTATGATCGCGGGTCTGGAGACCCCCACCTCCGGCAGGATCACAATAGGTGACAAAGTCGTTTTCGACTCGGATGCCGGAATAAACATCCCGCCCAACAAGAGAAAGGTCGGTTTCCTCTTTCAGAACTATGCCCTCTGGCCGAACATGACCGTTTACCAGAACATCTCCTTCGGTCTGAGCAACATAAAGGAAGAACTCCCGAAATACGACCTTGAAGCCCGCCGCACAGCCGCCCTTATCGAAGCCCTCAAAAAGCCTGAGGAGGTAGTGGGCACGATCCGCGAGTGCGTGGACAAGAAGGGCAAGCTCGATGTGAACAAGGCCTACATCAAACTCATAGACCACTATGAAATCTCCATCTACACAGCCAAGGAGCTCATGGGTTATAAACTCCACGAGGCTTCAGATCCCGCAGCGGTCGCTGCGGCAAAAAGCGCTGAGCTTGAAAAGAAGCTTGACGCCGCAGTTAAAAAGTGCTTCTCAGAGGGATGCACGTTCAACAATGATTACGCCTACGTCAAGGACGGCACTGTTGTTACGGAAGTGCGCAGACTGAGCAAGGAAGAAATAGATCTGAGCGTACGCCGCGTATCAAGGATCGTTAAGATCGGTATGTTCATGGACCGCTATCCCGCAGAGCTTTCCGGCGGTCAGCAGCAGCGTGTCGCAATTGCGAGGACCCTGGCTCCGGAACCCAGCGTGCTGTTCATGGACGAGCCTCTTTCCAACCTCGATGCAAAGCTCCGCCTTGAGATGCGTTCCGAACTGCAGCGTCTGCACCTCGAGACAGGCTCCACCTTTGTTTACGTCACTCATGACCAAATGGAGGCTATGACCCTTGCCACAAGGATCTGCCTTATAGAGAACGGTCTGCTCCAACAGTATGACGCGCCTCTCACTGTTTATGGAAGGCCGAACAACACATTTGTCGCTGACTTCGTCGGTAACCCCGCCATTAACTTCATCGACGCCAAAGGCACCCAAAAGGTTGACGGAAGTCTTGATCTGACCATATTAGACAGTTTGAAAGCGCAGTTCATTCCATATGCCCCTCTCAAGCTCGGCGACTGGTTCGAAGCGCAGGATGCCGCCGATGCCGCCCGCAAAGAGGCTGAGGCTGAGAAGGCAAAACAGAAAGGCTATGTGGAAAAGGGCAACAAGGACACCCTCTTCCGCTATCATATTGCCACTGTTGACGAAGGCGAGGACTACGGCGATGAAGTGGAAGCCGGAAATGAAGACTTCGTCATTGGAGTACGTCCGGAGTTCATCGACATCCTGCCTGACGGCCCCATTGAGGGCGAGATCTACTCCGCGATGCCTACCGGTATGGAGACCACTGTGAAGATCCAGGTCGGCAAATATCTTCTCACCGGCGTTGTGTTCGGCGGAGTGCTCTATGACATAGGCCAGAAGGTCCGTTTCGGTTTCCGCGGAGATGATATAATCATCTTCAGCAAAAAGAATGGCCGCCTTATATCCCAGGGCCGTTTGACGCTCAATTCCTGATATGATAGAATAACCGGGAGCCACCGAGGCTCCCGGTTATTATTTCTCCAACGGATCGACTCTGTTTCAAAGGAGGCTTTCCTCTGAAACGAATACTACTGATCTCTCTTCTTTCCCTGTCCATACTGTTTTCCGGCTGCGGTTTCCGTTCTGACCCGCAGCTGCTTGACTATGCTCCGGAAGGATCTCAGAGGCTCACGGTTTATACTTCCCACAAGGAGGAGGTATACGGGCCGATAATCGAGGAATTCGAAGAGCGGACCGGTATCTGGGTGGATCTGGTGACCGGAGGCACAGGAGAACTGCTGGAGCGCCTTGAAAAAGAAAAAGCAGCTCCCACGGCTGATGTGATGTTCGGAGGAGGCGTTGAGAGCCTGCTTTCATATGATGACTGCTTCGAGCCCTATGCTGTATCCGGAGCTGAGATGCTCATGCCGGGACTTCGGCAGAGAGACGACATCTGCACGCCCTTTTCCTCTCTACCGTCTGTAATAATCTACAATACAAGGCTCGTTCGGCAGGGCCAGATAAGAGGCTGGTCCGATCTGTTCGATGAACAGTGGAAAGGCAGGATAGCCTTCGCGGATCCCGCAGTTTCAGGCTCTAGTTACTCGGCTGCGATGACCATGCTCGGCGCTCTCGGCGGAGACCGCGCCGAACTCTTGGAAAGCTTCTATAAGAATCTCGATAATGCCATACTTGAAGACTCGGGCGATGTGGTTTCTATGGTGGATTCCGGAGCTATGTCGCTGGGTATAACGCTTGAGCAGACCGCTCTTAAAAGCATTGCCCAGGGAGCAAAGATCGGCATAGTGTATCCCGAAGAGGGCACCAGTATACTTCCAGATGGTTCCGCACTCGTTGCAGGAGCTCCTCACCGCGGCAATGCTGTAGCTTTTCTGGAATTTGTGCTGAGCACAGATGTTCAGGATAAGGTTGTGAGCTGCTTATACCGTAGATCAGTCCGCTCAGATGTGGATGACCCGGAGGGACTGCTTCCCGCAGATCAAATACCGCTCATTGAATACGATATTGAAGAGGCTTCGGCTGTCAAGGAGGAATTCCTGAACAGGTGGAAAACCCTCGGGAAGGACGGCTGATATGTTCAAAAGTTCCTATCAGCGGTCTCTTTTCCGCACATTCCTTCTTGCAGGCGCTCTGCCGCTCGTCATATGCGTCATACTTATCCTGAGCATTTTCCGCGTATCTTCGGATGCGAACACCAACAGAACAGGTGAAGCCCGGATCGCTTCGATGGCAAGAGCAGTGGCTTTGTTCACTTCCCGGTCGGAGACCGCACTTAACAGAGTAGCCTCTGATCCTCTGATAATCTCCGCTCTGGAGCATCACACTCCCGCAAGCACGGATATCTACCATTCGCTTTACAGCGCGCTGAATGATATACCATCCTCCCCAGAGATAACCGTATATGACTCTGCTGGATCTCTGCTCTATACCACAGGCAGCGGCAAACCTGGAGAAAAGCTTCCGACTGACTGGGGCCTCCTTTCCTCAGCCGGCGACAATGACAGTGTTGTTTACCGGAGAACGTCACCATATGATGCGGAGCTGCGCAGCTGCATGGAGATAGCTTGCCCTGTTAAACTCGGCGGTACGATACTCGGCTATGCCGTTATTGAAGTATCTGACAGATGCATTTCCGGACTGCTCGCTGACCTGAGCGGTGAGACGGATTATATGCTTCTCGATCCCCTCTGGAACGAAGTGCACGCCTCACCTTTCCTGCAGGAGGCCTCAGCCGCTGAGAAACTTCGCAATGCTCTTCTGCATCCGGAAAGCTCCGATGAACTGCTGGATGATTATCGTCTTTTTATTTCACGGGATGAAAACAGCGGCTTCATTTCGGTGCTCTGTATGTACAGGCCTCTCAACGATCATACCGTTCGGGTGCTTTATACCGTTGCCCTGTTATCTATCTTTCTTTCTCTTTTCCTCTGCCTGCTGTTTTCAGTTCGGCTGAGCAACCAGGTATCAAAGCCTGTGCGCTCACTGAACGAGGCTATGGAGCAGGTGGAACAGGGAAATCTTGATGTTAAGCTTGAGGAAGCCGGCACCGATGAGCTCCGTCTTCTGTCCTCCCGTTTCAGCCGCATGATTGGGCAGCTCAAAAGCAATATAAGCAGTTCCATAAGACAGCAGCAGGAACTCGGCGAAACAAAGATGCGCATGATGCAGGCCCAGCTGAATCCTCATTTTCTCTATAACACCCTCGACACGATGAAATGGCTCGCGAAGATCCACCATGTGCCTGAGATATCCACTATATCCGCAAACCTCGCGGATATCCTCAGAAGCAGCATTTCCGCCGACGAGTTCGTTCCACTGCGCGATGAGCTCAGGATGCTTGAACGTTATGTTGAGATCCAGAAGATACGCTTTCCTGACAAATTCAAATACAGGACGGATATCGCCGAAGATACTCCGGATCTTTATATACCGAAGCTCATGCTGCAGCCTCTCGTGGAAAACGCGATAATTCACGGCTTCGAGGACGGCAGCAGCGGTGAGATAATCGTCTCGTCAAAGCTGGATAATGATCTGTTGGTGATCGAAGTGCGCGATACCGGATGTGGTATCTCAGATGAAATGAAGCTGGCGCTCATCTCCGCCAGAGAAAATACCGGGGAACTTAGCAGAGGGCACCTCGGACTGCATAACGTTGACGCCATTCTAAGGCTGAATTACGGTGAGAAGCACGGTCTGCAGATATCTGACGGCGATCCGGGCACATGTATTCGTGCGGAACTGCCTTTGGACAGAGTCAGGAAAAACGATGGCCGGGAGCAATAAAATGAAAAGGATAGTAATAGTTGAAGATGAGGATCTGGTCCGCCAGGGCATAGTGCATGCCGTGGACTGGGAGAGCATAGACTGCGAAGTGGTGGGAGAAGCTTCTAACGGCCTCGCCGGACTTGCAGTCATAAAGGACAGAAAGCCCGACCTTGTAGTCGCCGATATAAAGATGCCTGTGATGGACGGCATTGACATGGTGCGCGCGCTCCGTGAGGATGGAGTGATCTGCCGCGTCATATTCCTCACAGCCTACTCGGATTTCAGCTATGCGCAACATGCTGTGAAACTCGGAGCTGCGGATTATCTCCTCAAACCATTCCGTGACGGTGAACTCGAAGCCGCAGTGAAAAGAGCTCTTGAGGCCTCTCATGCGCCTGTTTCTCATGTTTCTCCAGTGCAGACGGTGAAATACAGCAGATACGTGAGCGAAGCTGTGAAATACATCGATTCGCATTTCGGTGAAGATATAAACCTCAGTGCAGTTGCCGATCATCTCGGGCTGAGCGAGAGCCATCTGAGCCATCTTTTCAAGAATGAGACAGGACAGTCGCCCGGCAGTTATCTCATCCAGACGCGCATAAAGGCCGCCATGGAAATGCTTAAGGACTGCCGAAGCAAAGTGTATGAAGTAGCAGAGCAGACAGGCTTCAGGGACATTGCCCATTTCAGCTCCACATTCAAAAGGATAGTGGGGATGAGTCCTTCCGACTACCAGAGATCGTCATCAGACTGAGTCCTTATACGCAAAAAGAGAGGATACCTTTCCGGTATCCTCTCTTTTTATCTTTTCTCTACAGACCGAGCCTGTCCGCAAGGATACAGATGAAATCCTGCACGTTCGTAACTATGGTGGTCGCTGAGAGACTTCCGCGATCCAGAAGTTTGTTGACGGCGAATTCGTCTGCATCCACCGTGTAAAAATATACAGGCCTGACAGTTCCGTCCTTATTCACCCGATAGGACGGGGTCATGTTCCCGGAGGCTATGGTATGCAGCATTGTGGCAAGACAAATGACTGTAGTGGCCTTGCTCAGCACTATTCTCATGGCGTCCTGTGCGCGGTACACATCTGAGATGACTTCAGGCAGCGGTCCGTCGTCCCGTATCGAGCCTGCCAGAACAAACGGAACACTGTTCTTCACGCAGGAGCAGATTATGCCGTCGTCAAGGCCGTATTCATCAATAAACTCCGGGATGGAGCCGCATCGCCGCACCATGTTGCAGATATCAATATGGTTATAGTGCCCGTTTGGAGCAGGTCTCTGGCTGTAGATGTCCTGACCGAGCGCAGTATGGAGCATTGCGCCCTCAAGATCATGGGTGGCGAGCGCATTTCCCGCAAGCAATGCGTGGCAGTAACCGCTGTCCACGAGCGCCGACATAGCGCTTCTCGCTCCTTCGTCAAAAGCGAAGGCCGGACCCATTACCCAGACTATGTTCCCATGCTCTCTTTCATACGAGAGAAGCTCGGCCAGCCTGTCGTATTCGCGGCCGAAAGCCGTTTCACGGCTGCGTCCCCGGCGGAAGGCGAACTGGTCGTCCGGCGCGGCAGAGTCCGGCTCTCGGAATCCGTCACAGTGGAGATATATTCCTTCCTCCGCCCTTTCGGTACGGCCGAGAACCACCTTGTCTCCCTTTCGAAGATTCCTGTTTTCAACAACTTCAAGCTTTCCTTCACGGATAACGACGCTTGCATCCATGCGGCTTTCAGCGGCAATGATCCATCTCCCGCCCAGTTTGAAATACTCAGGCCAGATCGAGGTGCTGTGAAAACCCTCCGGAGCCACTCCATCGGCAGGGGCAGGGGCGGTGTTCACATCCGGAGCCGAAGTGAAAACCGGCTGTGAAAAATCCGGATGATGATATTCAGGTATAACAAAGGCCATATTATTCCCTCCGCTGATCATTTTACATGGCTGTCAGCTTTTCTGTACTCTGAAAATAACGGGGTGACCGGTGCACTTATACACACCGTTCTTTACTTTGACAGTTTCACCGTTTATTAGATCCGTGTATTTCCCGTCAGGAACATCGATGCTGAGTTTTGCACTAACGGAATGCAGTGAAAAAATCCCTATCTTCCTTTCATCTCCGCATCGCCTCTCCATTACGGCAATGGCATGCTTATCATCAGCTGCTGCCGAAAAGCTGTCGTCCTCAGAAAGCTCGTTCTTCTTTATATCCGCAAGTCTTCTCAGCAGCGGGCTTATATCCCTCCCGTCCCGCTCGAAGACTTCCCTCTCGAACAGACTGGGCAGATGCGTGCAGGAAAATTCCTGTCCGGCATAGATGAGCGTTGTCCCCTTGAGAAAATAAAGCATTGCGGTATAGTTTTCCAGATCGCTTTCCGAAGCGACTTTGCCTCTTATTCGGGGCCGGTCGTGGTTTTCTAGGAAGCGCAGCTTGTTGTAATTTGCCGGATACACAGCCTCCTGAAATTCCAGCATATCCGTCCATGCGCTCAGAGCTCCTTCGCCTTCAAGAAAACGCTCGAAAGGCTCCCACACATCGTACTGATATTCGATATCGAAGGCTTCGAAAGCCTCGGAATCGCGGGATGAGTAAAAACCTGTGCTCCGGGCGAGGTTCCCGAAGCGCATATGCACCGTCTCAGCGAGCCATATACAGCCGGGCCTTATTTCCTCAACGGCTTTTCTCGCTTCCTTCCAGAACTCTAGCGGCACGAATGAGGCGACATCGCAGCGGAACCCGTCAACTATTTCAGCCCACATTTTAAGGCTTTCTATCTGATAGGTCCAGAGGTCTTTATTATTATAGTCCAGGTCTATGACATCGGCCCAGTCGCCTATCTTATTGCCGACTTTCCCTTCGGTATCGCGATAGTAGAACTCGGGATGCTCTTTAAGAAGCACGGCATCAGGAGACGTGTGGTTATATACCACGTCGATCATTGCCTTCATACCTCTGCTGTGGATCTCCTCAGCAAGTTTCCTGAAATCATCCATGCTTCCGTAGAGCGGGTTGGTAGTCCTGTAATC
>CACYDX010000101.1 GCA_902773255.1 Oscillospiraceae bacterium | reverse complement strand
CCTGCCGCAGTCGGGGCACTTGCCGTCAACGAGCTGGCTCTCTGTCCAGAAGCTTTCGCAGGGTGTGCAGTACTTGCCCTTGTAGGTGCCCTTGTAGATATCTCCATTTTCATACATTTTCCGGAAGATACGCTGGATTGAAATGACATGGTAGTCATCCGTGGTGCGGATGAAGCGGTCGTTGGAAATGTTCATCAGTTTCCACAGATCGAGTATGCCGCCCTTGCCGGTGACGATATCGTCAACGAACTGCTGAGGAGTCTTTCCGGCCTCTTTGGCTTTCTCCTCTATCTTCTGACCATGTTCATCAGTGCCTGTGAGAAACATCACGTCAAACCCGCGAAGTCTCTTATAGCGGGCTATGGTATCGGTCGCAACAGTGCAGTAGGTATGGCCTATGTGCAGCTTGTCGGAAGGATAGTAGATGGGTGTGGTGATATAGAATGTTTTTCTTTTTTCCATATATTTCATTCTCCTGTAGAGTTTGATTACGGTATCAGCCGTAGGTCTGCGGAGTATCCTCGGCTCCGGCAGTTTCTTCCTCTGCCGGATGCTCCGGTCCCGTGTCTTCGGGATAAACGACATCATGCCTCAGATACATACAGTAATCCTGATTTGTATAAATGATATCGAGAAGGTTGCCGTCCTTGTCATAGTGCTTGCCGACGGACTTATAAATATCACCTATCCATGTGTTCAGATATGCATCACAGTGATCCTTGTCGTTCGGGTAGTACTGGACATGTGTAAATGCGGAGTAATATGTGTTCTCTATTTCCACATAGCTTCCGTCCACATCTGTTCCGATTATCTGGATGGTCACGGTCTTTTCATCATTGTCGCAGAAGGCGTGTATCTTGACGGGATAATCTCTTGTATTTGTAAAGGTAAAGTCCCTGTTAGGCCAGTCGACAGTGGCGTCAAGTCCAGCATCCATATAGTTTACACGGAACTGATGGTTCGCCCTGTTATAGGCAAGGTTTGCAAGCCTTACAGCTGTGCACAGAGTGGAAGAAACCTGGCAAATGCCGCCTCCGATCGCTTCTGTGACAGTGCCGTTATCATAGGCGCCGGCCATCAGATAGCCTTTCTCCTCGGTCCGTTCGCCGAGAGTCTGATTATAGGAGAATGTCTCTCCGGGGAGGAGAATAGTGCCATCGATAGTGCTCACTGCCAGATTGATATTGGAGCAGCGGTTGGCGATGCTCCCTTTAAAGCTCGTGGTAAATTCACCGAGCACATCCCGGAAAAGCGTTTCGCGAAGCTGCTTGCCTGTGACTTCAGCATATGTGGCTTTTATGGGAACATAGACATATGTGAGAGGATCCGCATCTTTCCAGATCTTTTCAGCCGCTTCAACATCAAAGTCAACACCGATGATCTCATCGATGATCATATCGGTCTCTTTGTCATAATAGGCGTCACTCGGTTCGGAGTATACCTCTTCACGTACCTTGGCGAAGTCAGGCATTGTGAGTTCCACATCACCGATCTGATACATGATGGCCTCTTCATTATTGCTGAGAGCCTTCAGTACCTTTTCCTTCAGCGCCGGCTTGTTTATCTTAATTTCAGTTGCTCCCTTCAGAACAACGAACTGCTCATGCTCACGGTCCACGCCGTAGGCAGACTCAGCTGCTTTTTCATCGAAAGCGGCTATCGCCTGGTCAAGGATCTGATCTACGTATTCCTCGTTCACCTCCAGCGTTCGGTCAGCTACATCCACAGTCATTATCATGGAATTCACATAGGTATAAAAAACCTCGAACATGTTCCCTTCTCTGCCATAGGCTTCAGCCTCGTTCAGAACGCTCAAGGCCGTCATTCTCAGGCCTGCAACAGTATAGTCTATTGAAGTGGTCACATCGAGAGGCAGACGTACCTCAAGAGCACCGCTGTTGCTCCTATCCCAATCACAGGCTTCGAGGAGATCAGCAGCCTCCTGCCGTGTCAGACCGCCCAGTTTTATGCTGCCGGCATAGACATTCGGGAATATCTTATCCGTTTTGTTCACATTATAGGCAAGGTAGAAGACTCCGCCCGCCACAAGCAGTACTATAAAGAGGAAGATGCACAGCGGAAGCACCCATTTGCGTTTTGGCTTTCGTGGAGCATATTCCGCTTCGTCATAATCATCATAATTATTGCGGGAACGGTATGGCGAAGCGGAGCCTTTGCCTTCAGGCTCCTCATAATAATCTTCATCATCGTAATCCTCTTCGTCATCCGAATGCTCTTCGGGATCTTCAGGCGCACTCGTTCTGTTCAGCACATCCGGAGCATATACCGGAGTATCATCTTTCGCATCCAGGGCGATCTCAGGATCAGGCGCCGGCACTGCATATTTATCCGGTTGAGATAACACAGCATCCGTATCAGACTTCTCATCATCCGGCATGATAGTATCGTCCCTTCCTGACGGAGCAACCTCTCCCGAAGAAAACTCCCGAAGTATGCTCTCAAGATCGTGTTCGTTCTCTTTACTCACTGACAATTCTCCTTACTCTTCCATTTCTGCGGCTGACTCTTCCAGTTTTTTCTCATATACCTCGCGGAAAAGCTCCTCCTCGCTGAGAGGAATGGAAGTCTTCTCCTCCGCATCCAAAGCGTCGCTCAGCCATGGTGTACCCTCCACTCTGCTGCTTGCCTGCGTTTCCACCAGTATGCCTATAAGAGTATTGGAAATGAGAAATCCCGGCACGGTGAAATGCCATCTGTCGCCTGTCTTCTCTGTCCAGCCCTTCTCCCTGAACGCCATCAGCACATGCTCGATGGGTCTCCAGTCGCATTTGCAGATCCTGCTGTAATCATATGATGACATGCCTTTTGTTGTCCGCATAGCAAGCATTATATACTCGACCGCTCTTTCAAACGGTGAAAGATTCTCATATTCTTCGATTATGCTCGAACCCCTGTTGATACCTGCTATATATCCCTTTATGTCACGGATGTAGCTATATCTCAGATTGCCGACATATGAATGGGCTCCGGGGCCAAAGCCTACATAGTCCTCAAGATTCCAATACTTAAGATTGTGCTTTGATTCAAAGCCCTTGGCGGCAAAGTTGGAGATCTCATACTGCTTATATCCGTATCGGTCGAGCTGTTCAGCAGCATAGCAGTACATATCCGCCTGCTCGTCATCATCCGGAAGCACTGGAGAGCCATTATAGTTTTCATACATTTGCGTGCTTTCCTCAAGTTTGAGCCCGTAACAGGAGATATGCTCGGGATGGAGCTCAATGGCTTTTGCAAGAGACTCCGCCCAATCGTTCTTTGTCTGGGTCGGGAGCCCGTAGATCAGGTCAAGGCTGATATTTGCAAATCCGGCATTTCTGCCTTCACGCACAGCACGCTGCACCTGCTGGAAATTATGTCTGCGGCCTATCAGCTTGAGCAGATTGTTATCCGATGCCTGCATGCCTATAGAAAGTCTGTTCACCCCGCTCTTTCGAAGCATTTTCAGCGTTTCAGGAGTGACGCTGTCCGGATTTACCTCAATAGTCACCTCGGCATCGGTACGCACGTTACCGACCAGCTTGAACTGCTCGAATACCTCACAAATGCGCTTTGCGCCAAAATAGCTGGGCGTTCCTCCTCCGAAGTAAATGCTGTCCACCTCATAATTTCTGAGCGATTCCGTTGACTCAGAAATATGCTTCAGGAGCGCCGCCTGATACTCCGGCATGAGATAGTCGCAGTCCGTCAGCGAATAGAAATCGCAGTAGGAGCACTTGCTGGCACAAAACGGTATATGAACATATATCCCTAAAGTACGGTCCATTGGATCTCCGTTGAATCAATAATTATGCGGGAATTCAGAAAAGCTCGCTGACCTGTCCCACGAATGCAGCCGGGTCTTCTATCTCGACGCCTGCCATTATTTCGGCAAGCGACAGCAGAACCCCAGTAAGTGAGGCTGCTTTTTCCCTGTCATTCTCATAGGCGTTCTGCAGCGCCTTTACTGCCGCATGGTCCGGATTGAGCTCAAGCACCCTGTTTGCCCTTATTGAGCGCATCTCCTCATTGGGCCCGTAGCGGAAGTATTTCTCCATCTCCAGAGTGACACCTCCCTCGGTGGTAAGGCAGCATGGAAGAGATCCCGGTTTTGAAGAGAGCTTTGCCTTCTTTACGCGTTCGTTCGATGAGGAAACAACAAAATCGAGAAATTCCTTATTTGCTATGTCGCGCTCCTCAGCGGCTTTCTTTTCCTCATCTGTCTCAAATCCCAAGTCATCGGTGACAACATTGCAGAATGATTTACCTCCCTGCTCTCTCAGGTTTTCTACTACCATCTCGTCAAGTGCGCTGGTGAGATAGATAAGCTCGAAACCGCGGGACCTTACCTGTTCGCACTGCGGCAGGCTCATTGCATGTTTGACGGAATCAGACGCTGCATAATAGATCACCTTCTGGCTCTCAGGCATATTTTCAACATACTCCTTGAGAGTGATCTGCCTGTCTTCAGATGTATAGAAAATGAGAAGGTCTCTGAGGAAGTCCTTGTATCTGCCGTATTCATCGCAGATGCCGCACTTGAGATGGACGCCGAAGTTCCTGAAGAACTCCTCGTATTTCGGTCTGTCCTCCTTCATCATCTTTTCAAGCTCGCCCTTGATCTTCTTTTCAAGGTTCTGGCCTATTACCTTGAGCTGGCGGTCGTGCTGGAGGATCTCACGGGAGATGTTGAGTGAAAGATCCGGTGAGTCAACTATACCTTTTACGAACTCAAAGTAGTCATGGACAAGGTTGTCGCACTTTTCCATGATCATTACACCGTTGGAATAAAGCGTTATACCTCCCTTAGCGTCACCGTAATATACTCCCTCGTTCTGCTCTCCCGGTATAAAGAGCATTGCTTTATATGAAACAGTTCCCTCCGCATTCACGCGAACAAGCGCGCAGGGATCTTTGCGCCCATGATTCTTTTCCTTATAGTAAGCTATGCAGTCATCATCGGTAACTTCTGTTTTGCTACGCTGCCAGATGGGCACCATCGAATTGATCGTCTCGTTTTCTGTGACCATCCTGTATTCATATTTGGGACTGCCGTCATCATTTTTCTCGCCGGTCTCAAAACGCTCCTGATGCTCAACGTCCATCTTTATCGGCCAGCGGACGTAATCGGAATACTTCTTTATGAGAGCCTTAAGCTTCCATACCTCAAGGTAAGATCCAAAGACTTCATCATCAGTATCAGGCTTGATATGCATTATAACATCTGTGCCAACTCCATCGCGCTCGGCTTCGGTGACCGTATATCCGTCAGCACCCCGGCTCTGCCATTTCACCGCCTCGTCGCTGCCGTATCTCTTCGTTATGACCGTTACTTCATCGGAGACCATGAACGCGGAATAGAATCCCACACCGAACTGACCGATTATGGACAGATCCTCCCTGTGTTCAGGATCCATGCTGTCTTTGAACTGATAGGAGCCGCTCTTTGCTATCACGCCAAGGTTGTTTTCACATTCCTCCCTGCTCATTCCGATGCCGTTGTCCCGGACAGTTATTGTGCGGGCAGCCTTGTCGGCGATAACATCTATCCTGAAATCTTCGCGATCCATGCCCACGCCCTCATCCGTAAGAGAGAGATAGCAGAGCTTGTCTATCGCGTCGGAAGCGTTGGATATAATCTCTCTGAGGAATATCTCCTTGTTTGTGTAGATCGAATTGATCATAAGGTCCAGCAGTCTTTTGGATTCTGCTTTAAACTGCTTTTTTGCCATTTTTAAAACCTTTCCTCCCGGTTTGCATAATTTCGTAAATATAGATTATAGCACAATCCTATACTTTTTCAACAAAATACTTATATACTTTTTGACACTTTTGTAAATAATGAAAGTCTTGGTTTGTGTTGAAAATTGACTGTAAATCATCGATATGGTAGAATAAACGCAACAATTATTACAAATAATACAATTACAGAAAGGTCGTGGTTTTTTGATTCTAACCCCTGAACAGCAGGCCATGCTGGAAGGCAACAAAGGCGAGGTTATGGCAAAGATCGTTAAGACACTTGTCATGTACGGCGACACATTCGGTGCGGAACGCATGGTGCCTGTAACAAGCAAATACGGACACACTGTTATAAGCTACGGTTTAAAGGTGCTCGGCCCCGTTCTGGATGTTTTTGATGAGATCATCGACGCGGGACTAACCGAAGGCCAGAAATTCACCGCCGATCCCAGACCTCTGGACAAGAACGTTCCATCCAATCTTCTTGAGGACATAGTATTCAAAAAGATAATGTACACCGATCAGGAACGATATGAAAAGCAGATGGAAAAGCTCGGCATCTTAAGCGACGATGCATACAGCTGCACCTGCTATCTTGATCAGGTGGGCAACAAGCCGGGAAAAGGAGAAATACTTTCCTGGGCAGAATCATCTGCAGTAGTCTATGCCAACTCCGTGCTCGGCGCACGCTGCAACCGCAATTCAGGAATGATAGAGCTTTTCGGTTCCATCGCCGGTTTTGTTCCCGAATTCGGCTTCCTCACGGATGAAGGCCGCAAAGCTGACTGGATAATTGAGGTAAAATGTGAAAAGAAGCCTGAAGCCCAGCTGCTCGGTTCCGCGATAGGCATGAAGGTGATGGAGGAGGTGCCGTATGTAAAGGGACTCGACAAGTGGCTCGGCAATGAGTTGACTGACGACGCCTGCGCATATCTCAAGGATTTCGGTGCCGCGACAGCGTCCAATGGGGCTGTAGGTCTCTATCACATCGACGGACTGACGCCTGAGGCGAAGGAGCTCGGAGAATCTCTCATCAAAGAAGGCGCACCGGTCTATATTATCGATGACGCGGAGCTTGAGAGAGTGAAATCGGGGTATCCCGTCATCTGGGCGGACAAAGATGCAAAGCCGGAGCTCTGCTTCGTCGGATGCCCGCATCTCACGCTCAAGCAGCTTTGCGACTGGACTGATGCGATAGACCGAAAGCTTGAAGAGAACCAGCTGAAGAAAGTTTCCGTACCTACAGTATTCACGGCATCTCCTGCTGTCATTGCAGAATTCAACAAGACCGACAAAGCAAATATCCTCAAGCGCTCGGGAGTAATTGTGAGCTATATCTGCGCACTGATGTATATGAACAATCCGCTCTGCAAGAAAAAGGCCGTTATCACCTGCTCCAACAAGCTGCGCACATATACTTCCGCCAGATACTATACAGAGGGTGAGATCCTGAACATTATCACCAGCAAGGAGGCAAAAGCATGAAAGAGTTCAAAGGCCGCGTTATAGTGCCCGGAACATGCAGCGCCGAGGCGCTTGTTTCACATAACGGATTCAACACGCTTGCATCTTTCCAGATGGCGATAATGTTTAATAAGAAAGGTGTTCCCTGCGGCGATCAGAACAATCCCGATCTATATAACCGGAAAATGCAGGGCAAGGCGCTGTGTCTTCCGATAACCATAGGTTCCACCACCGGCGGGATGATACTTTATACCGTGCTAGCCGCCGGAAAGGCTCCTGCCTGCATGCTGTTTTCCGAGTCGATAGACTCGCTTGCCGCCTCCGGAGCGATAATGGGCGACGTGTGGACAGAATCCAGCATGCCTGTTATCGACAGACTTGGAGATGAATTTCTGAATTACGTAAAGACCGGAATGACCGTCACCGTGAAGGAGGACGGCACAGTCGAGGTGGAATAAGCCGCCTCTGTCCCATAAAAGGACCGCGGCCATATTAAGCCCCGGTCCTTTTTCTGACTCGTTTCTTGACACATAACTGCCGTAGTGGTAAATTATTTG
>CACYDX010000100.1 GCA_902773255.1 Oscillospiraceae bacterium | reverse complement strand
TCCGCTATTCCTCAAATTCGAACTTGTATCCGACGCCTCTGAGCGTCACGATGAATTTTCTGTATGGACCCAGGCAGTTGCGCAGATTCTTCACATGAGTGTCGATCGTTCTGTCGTCACCGAAGAAATCGTAGCCCCAGATATCCTCGAGGAGTTTCTCCCTCGAAAGGGCGATGTTCTTATGCTGGATCATGTAGAAGAGCAGGTCGTATTCCTTAGGAGTAAGTTCTACGCGCTTGCCGTCAACGCTTATGGTGCGCGCGGCAATGTTGATCTCGAGACCTTCAAATTTCTGTATGGTGGAGATGTTTCTCTCGGAAGCGTCACGGCGGTTCAGCACCGCGTTGACTCTGGCCATGAGCTCCTTCGGGCTGAACGGCTTGACTACATAATCGTCGATGCCGAGCTCAAACCCGAAGAGCTTGTCATATTCTTCGCCTCTGGCGGAGAGCATGATCACAGGGATGTTCTTGATTTTCTGTATTTCCTTGACAGCGCTGAAACCGTCGAGCTTCGGCATCATGATGTCCATGATGATAAGATCGTAATCATTGAGCTTGACCATGCCGATCGCGCTCATGCCGTCTGCAGCTTCCTCGGCCTCGTAACCGCTGAATTCCGCGTACTCTCTGATGACCTCGCGGATCTTTTCTTCGTCGTCTACAATGAGTATTTTTTTCATCGGAAATCCTCCGTTTTTTCACAAATCATATTTGGCGTCATTATATCATACGGAATGGGTAAATTGATATGCGCAGCATGGCGCAAAAAATATGCAGCCCGTGCAAAAAACCGCAGTAACAGATGCTTTGCGCTTCCGGAGATGTGTGCGGGGGCATACTCCCTTATATATATATATTGACAACCATTATCGCGGGTGATAATATTACTTATTTGTTTTTTGTTTGATTTTTGATGCAAAAACCGCTATAATGATGTTGTAAAAGGAGGAGAGCGTCCATGTTTAAGGTTGGCGACTACATTGTTTATCCGATGTACGGCGCAGGCATCATAACCGAAATCGTTGAAAAGGATTTTCTCGGCGAGATGCGCAACTATTATAATGTGTCGCTTCCTTATTGCCGCATGGAGGCGTCTGTTCCGGTCGACAACTGCGAGAAGCTGGGAGTGAGGCCCATAATCGATCCTTCACGCATCGAGGAGGTCATCGCGGTGCTGCAGAAGGATACGGAGCCGATGAACCCCAACTGGAACAAACGATACCGCGAGAACACCGAAAGGATGCAGACTGGAGACATCCTGGAAGTGGCGGCGGTAGTAAGAAATCTCGTCAGAACGGACAGATTGAAGCCGCTGTCGACCGGAGAGAAAAAACTCCTGAGTACAGCCAAGCAGATACTTGAAAGCGAGCTGATATACTCCGGCGGCTACACAATGGAAGAAGCGGACGAGATGGTCGAAACCAATATATAGCTGGGGGCTAGTAAGGGGATCGGCCATTTACATTGTTTATTATTATTTGCAGGGGATTATGATAAAAGATATTTCCAACTGGATATGTGCAGTCATAGTAGCAGCCGGCCAGGGCACGCGCATGGGAATGGATGTGCCGAAGCAGCTGTTTCCTTTTGGTGGTTCCACGGTTCTCGGGACCGCGATAAAGGCTTTCGCTTCTCTGGATTATATTGACAAGATATATGTCGTGTCGCCGCAGGACGGTTCTCTTGATGAAACATATGAAGAGATCACTGCGGAATGCGAAAAGCTGACCGGGCGGGAAGCCGGAAGCATAGCGGTCGTTAACGGAGGAGCCGCCAGAGAAGATTCTGTCAGGGAAGGCATAAAGGCTGCTTCCCGCGATGCACGTTCTGCCGGCATCGATGAAGATGATGCCATAGTACTCATACATGATGCAGCAAGGCCTGGCATAAGTGAGGAGATCATCCGCCGCAACATAGATACGATGAAAGTATGCAGAGCGGTCTGCACTGCACTGCCTTCAAGTGACTCCACGCGCATGATCAACTGCGAAAAACCTGAATATGTAACAGAATTGGCATTGAAAGAATCTATAACATATCCTATAATGAACACTAACGTTGTCAGGAGG
>CACYDX010000099.1 GCA_902773255.1 Oscillospiraceae bacterium | reverse complement strand
TCTTACGCATGCCATTTGCAGCCAGCTTCGGATAAAGTCCCTTCTTCATTTTCTGTCACCTCCCTGTGCGAGAAGTGTCAGTGTATCACTGATTTTCTGATACATCTGCTGATCAGTGGCATCGCCCTTGTAAATCTGATGAAATACGACTCCGTCCCGTATGAACATTACACGCGACGCACGGCTTGCCGCTTTAGTCGAGTGAGTGACCATAAGTATGGTATGTCCCATTTCATTCACCTTAGCAAAAAGATCCAGGAGCTCATCCGACGACTTTGAATCGAGAGCGCCGGTCGGTTCATCCGCCAGAATGATCCTCGGATCCGTGATCAGCGCTCTTGCAACTGCAGCCCGCTGCTTCTGCCCGCCGGATACCTCATATGGATACTTTTTGAGCAGCCCGTCGATTCCCAGCGGCTCTGCTATTGCCTCAAGCCGCTTCTCCATCTCCTCAGGCTTCATCCCGACCAGAACGAGCGGCAGGTAAATGTTATCTTCGAGAGAAAAGGTGTCCAGCAGATTGAAATCCTGGAACACATAACCGAGATTGTCGCGGCGGAATCTGGCCACCTCCGAGTCTTTTATGGAACTGAGCTTCATGCCGTCAAGAAAGATCGTGCCTTCTGTAGGCTTGTCCAGAGCTGCAATTATATTCAGCAAAGTGGTCTTTCCGCTGCCGGATTCCCCCATGATCGCGACATATTCACCATTTTCAACTGTGAAATTTACGTTCTTCAGTGCTTCGACAGAAGCTCCGCCGAAACGTGTCCTGTATGTTTTCTTTATTCCCTTTACTTCAAGCAAACTCATTACTGTAATTCCTCCTGATCAATAAGAATCTTACAGTTTGATGATAATAATAAAAGCAGAGCCATTCCATCGGATCTGCTTACATATTTCTTACATATCTGTCACATGTACGATCAGTCTTCTGTTCCAAGCCTTGCGGTTCTGAGATCAAGAATTATTGTTGTCCCCCTGCCTATCTGTGACTCAGCGCTTATTATATACCCCAGATTGTCGGTTATCCTTTTGCAGAGATACAGACCGATCCCGCTTGCTCTCTTATCCTCACGGCCGTTGAAACCCGTATACCCGTTTTCAAATACGCGGGGAAGGTCTTCAGCACTTATACCTATACCGGTATCTTCAATACATAGAATCCCCGGTTCATCCATATATATACGGACTCCACCCTCCTGAGTATATTTGACTGCGTTGGAAATAATCTGCTCAATAACGAAAGTCAGCCACTTCTCATCGGTTAGGACAGTATAATTCACAGACATATAATCCAATGTCAGCTTCTTAAGAATGAATTCTCTGGAAAACTTGCGCACAGAGGTTCGAATTATATCGTCGAGATCATATTCCCCTATAAGGTAATCCGTGCTGTCTGAATCAAGTCTCAGGAACGTGAGCACCATTTCTACATACTCTTCGATCCTGTTCAGGTCGGCAGTCAGCTTTCTTGCTGCCTCCGTGTCTTCGGACTGAAGACTAAGGCGCATGGCAGCTATTGGTGTCTTTATCTGATGTGCCCAGACCGTATAATAGTCGATCATGTTGCTGTAGTCTTCTGCAGCATCGGCCGATGACCTTTTCATTTTCTCCTCAAGCTCAGCAATTATCTTCTGGTAATCCGACTCGATCAGACCGGCCGGAGCCGGCAGCTCGTTGTGTTCAAGTTTCCTGTGATGCGCACAGAATGAAGTATAATCAAACACAGCAGCCACGATGCATATAAGCATGCTTACTATAAGCGGATATAAGACCACTACTGCAGGCATTTCAAAAAGAAAATAAGATACAGTGAACAGAACAATGACAGTAATGCAGACTGCTATTGCTTTGGACCGCGACTTCAGCCAGTCAATAAAAATCATCACTCTGCCTCCAGAATATATCCGACACCGAACTTTGTCTTTATCAGATTTTTGAGTCCTGCATCTTCAAGGGTCCTGCGCAATCTGCCCACGTTTACGGTCAGAGTGTTTTCGTCAACGAAGCTGTCGGTCTCCCATAGAGCCTCCATGATCTTTTCTCTGCTGACAACTTTATTTTTGTTCTGCATCAGTGTCAAAAGGATCCTGTACTCGTTCCTTGAAAGCTCTATCTTCCTGCCGTTATAAGTGAGCGTATTATCGTCCGTATTGAGTACAGCGCCTGCTGCCTCAAGCGTGAACGCGCTTATGTTGTAATCATATGCCCTGCGGAGAAGCGCCTGCACCTTCGCGATCAGAACACTCTGATCAAACGGCTTTGGGATATAGTCATCAGCGCCCATATTCATGGCCATTATTATATTCATATTATCTGTTGCAGACGATATGAATATAATTGGCACTGAACTTATCTTGCGTATTTCCTGACACCAGTGATAACCGCCCATATATGGGAGTGTGATGTCCAGGATGACAAGATGCGGCTCATATTCCATTATTTCTTCCATGACACGGCGGAAGTCCATTATCCGTCGGGCTTTCATCCCCCAGTCAGAAAGGCAATTGCATATACCTTCAGCTATTCCTTTATCGTCTTCTGCTACTATTACCTTATACATGATTGCACCCGATTATTTTAACTGTCCAAATCTCACTTACTTTATGTGATTTAGACATGTTTGTCGTTTATATCCAGCCGTCAATACATATATTGCGCTCTTAACGGCAGAATAGCAACAATATTGTCAGGTTGAAAAACTATATCATGTCCGGATCTAGTATGGTTACACTTACTGTTACACTTTGAAATGCGGACACCCTGTGGACAGCGTCAACTCCTTTCTTTTCAACACTTAGAGCGATTAGGGAAATCAGATAATATCGCATTCGAGCCCCTGATCATCCACCAGAACTCCGGGAAACCGGAGTTTTTCTTTGTCTGTAGAAGCCAGTATTTTCAACTGGTTGAGGCTGGTTCGATCCACCTTTAAGACGAAAAACTGCATAGATAGGACGCGATTTTTCTGGGTACAAAACGGCGATTTTGGGTACATATGCTGGGTACAGGCCCTAGCCCGGGAGAGGTGTCTCCAGA
>CACYDX010000098.1 GCA_902773255.1 Oscillospiraceae bacterium | reverse complement strand
ATTCAGGTCTGAGATGATCTCCGGAGCTGCGATCCCGTAGCCGAGCCTCATGCCCGCCATGGATCTCGATTTCGAGAATGTCTGCACCACCAGCAGATTGTCGTATTTCTTCGTGAGCGGCACTGCCGACTCTGTCCCGAAGTCGACATAAGCTTCGTCAATGACTACCACATTGCCGGGATTGTTCTGAAGTATGCCTTCTATCTGCGCCAGGCTCAGAGGTATTCCCGTCGGAGCGTTCGGGTTCGCGATGAACACCGTACCGTCCGCATCGTAGTAATCCTCCGGATCGATGCTGAAATCGCTCTTCAGTGGTATCTCCCTGAAGTTGATGCCCGTTATGTCGGCAAAGACCGGATAGAATCCGTATGACAGCTTAGGGAACACCGCCGGAGTCTCTCCGTCGCAATATGCGAGAAAGGCGAAGTACAGCGTCTCATCGGATCCGTTGTTGCAGATTATCATGTCCGGATCCACTTCGAAGCGGGCTGCAAGCGCCTTGCGGAGCTCTGTACTGTCCGGATCAGGATAGAGCTGAAGTATCTCAGCCTCCTTTTTTACCGCCTCCACTACCTCCGGCATCGGAGGAAACGGTGACTCATTCGTATTCAGCTTCGTGAGCACGCGTGTCTTAGGCTGCTCGCCCGGAGTGTACGGCTCAAGCGAAGCGTATTTATTGCTTAAAAACCTACTCATAACAGTCCTTTCTGTCTACCCCTTTTCAGAACGTATCAGTACGCTCCTTGCGTGTCCGGTCAGTCCCTCTTTACGGGCAAATGCCGCAATGTCTTCCGCGACACCTGCCAGAGCATCTTCCGTATAATGTATGAACTGGATTTTCTTTACAAAATCATCTACGGAAAGCGCGCTCGAAAACCTCGCTGTTCCGCTGGTCGGCAGTGTATGGTTAGGGCCCGCGAAGTAGTCGCCCAAAGCTTCGGGACAGCTTCGGCCGAGGAACACTGACCCTGCGTTCTTCACCCTTTCGAAGACTCTGAAAGGTTCATTTACGCAGAGTTCCAGGTGCTCAGGCGCTATCTCATTCGCTATATCCACTGCCTGCCCGATATCTCCGGCAATGATTATCTTGCCGTTGTTCTCTATGGATGCGCGGGCTATCTCCTCACGCTCCAGAGTGCAAAGCTGTTTTTCGATCGCTTCTGCAACCGCCTTTGCAAGCTCTGCAGAATCAGTCACGAGCACTGCGCTCGCATTTTTATCATGCTCCGCCTGCGACAGCATGTCCGCAGCAACGACATCAGGATCGCTTTTTCCGTCGGATACGACCAGTATCTCGCTCGGGCCTGCTATCATGTCTATCGCAACCTTTCCGAAGACCTGACGCTTCGCCTCTGCGACAAAGGCGTTTCCCGGTCCCACTATCTTGTCTGCGGCAGGGATCGACTCCGTCCCGTATGCAAGAGCTGCTACCGCCTGCGCGCCGCCCGTCCTGAAAATGCGGACACTGCCGGCGCCGGGCACGGTATCCTGTGCTATTACAGCCGCTGCAATGACCGCCGGCTCTATGCTGCCGTCAGGATTCGGAGGAGTAGTCATTATTATCTCCCTGCAGCCTGCGGTAAGCGCCGGTATCGTATCCATCAGCACCGTAGAAGGATACGCCGCCGTGCCGCCCGGTACATATATACCGGCGCGCTCAAGAGGCACCACCTTCTGGCCGGTCACTTTTCCGGATTCTTTCTCTAAAGTGAATCCGCCCCTTAGCTGCTTGCTGCAGAACTCCGCGATGTTCGCTGCCGCCTTTCTGAGTACATCGGTAAAGCCCGGATCTGTCTCGTCAAGACTGCGGACAGCGGCACTTTTTTCTTCATCGCTCAGTTCCAGAACAAATCCGTCCGGATCGATGCCGTCGAATTTTGCGGCATAACGGACAACTGCCTCATCTCCGTTCTCTCTTACGTCCTTTATAATTGCGGCAACGATATCCGACACATCCGCCGTCGGCTCGTTTCTCGCAAACACCTCTTCGGCTGTCACTTCTGCAAAGTCCAGGATCTTTATCATATCAGTCCCCTTTATAGTCTTTCAAGCAGCCGGTTTATGGCCGCACTCTTGAAGTTGTACCCCGACTTGTTCGTAATAAGGCGGGTGCTTATATCCATTATCTCCTCGTATACCTCGAGGTCGTTCGCCCTGAGCGTATTTCCTGTCTCCACCAGATCGACTATCACATCGGAAAGACCCAGTATCGGAGCGATCTCTATAGAGCCGTTCAGTCTGATAATATCTATGTCACGGCCCTTTGACGAGTAATAATCCTGAGCGATATTCACAAACTTTGTAGCGACTCTGAGCGGATACTCTGATTCGTCTTTGAAACCTTTAGGCGCGGCCACTACCATGCGGCAGATGCCTGTCCCCAGGTCCCTGAGTTCGTAAACGTTAGGCTCGTATTCGAGCAGGATATCTCTGCCGCATGCTCCCACATCGGCCGCGCCGCGCTCTACATAAATAGGAACGTCAGACGGCTTGACCCAGAAATATCTGATGCCCGCTTCCTTATTCTCAAACACAAGCTTACGGCCGTTGAATATATCATCACAGCCGTAGCCTGCTTCCTCAAACATCTTATATACTTTTTCACCCAGCCTTCCTTTCGGAAGAGCTACATTTATCATAGTACCCAATTTTCAGTCCTCTTATTGCAGCTTCTATTTATTGCTGCTTCTATCTGTCGTAGAAATTCTCTATTGCGCGGTCGCCGGCTGTCCTTCCCAGCATGCCCAGCGTATCCATGTATATAGCAAAACCGATAGCACGTGATTTCTTTTTCATTCTCCTCATAAGCTTGTCATATCTGCCGCCTATGAGAACGCATTCCGGGATCCCGTCGATATATCCCTCAAATGCCATACCGTTATAATAATTGGTGTCCCCCACGATGGAAAAGTCCAGAACTATCTTCCGATCCGGTTTCTCTCCGCTTTCAGGGTAGAGACCGCTCAGCACATCCGCAAGCTCGCCGACTTCTTCCTCCGCTTCCGTGCCCCTGCACAGTTCACCGACTTCTTTCATCACTTCAGGCGGTGTTCCGTATATCTTCAGCAGTCCGGTAAGCGTACGGCATTTCTCCTCCGGGATGTCGTTCTCGGCGCAGAGGCTCTCAATACCGTGTATGTTCTTGGCGCCGACGAGTTTCAGGAGCTCATCCCTGACTGAGCCGGAATCCGACATGCCGTCAACAAGAAGTGTAAGCATGTCGATGTCCGAGATCTTCAGTATGTAATCATTGTCTTCGGCAACAAGCGCCAGACTCCTCTCGGCCAGATCGATCACTTCCGCGGCCACTGGGTTGCCGGCGTCACCTATGCACTCGAGCCCCATCTGCATTATCTCCCTGAAAGTACCGGTCCTGCCGGATACCCTGTATACGTTTTCATCATAGAAAAGCCTGTTGAGATCTGCAGGTGTATCCTCGATATTTTTTACAATCGACAGTGTCACATCAGGCTTCAGAGCCTTGAGTCTCCCGTTCGTATCGGTAAAAGTGATGACCCTGTCAGACAGCAGAAAATCCTTGTTTCTGCTGTACAGATCATAGTCTTCAAATTTTCTCATTCTGTAGGAACGGTATCCCGCTCCGCTGTACAGAGTTCTAAGAGCGAATATCCTCTGCTCCGTTCGTGTCAGCACATTCTGATCATACTGCATTTCTGCCCTCGGTTATCTGATTTCAATTACCTACTATACTAATATATACAAGTGTCTATATTTATGTATGGACTTGTTTTTCCCAATTTTGCTTTATCACTTTACCACGCTAAATCGCTAAAGTCAACAAACCCCTTGTATTTCCTGACGTCCATCATCAATACGCGAAAAACATCACCCGTTCATCCATAGTGTACCGGCTCCCGGAGCGGCTTTGAGCAGCCCAAAGTTGAAAATTTGACGTAAAAGGCTTCATTTTTCAAGATTTCAGGTGATCTGCTCTTCAAAACCAGCCGAAATCTTGTATCTGATCAAGGAAATCAAGTATTTTTCAAGACATTTTCCGATTTGTCTTGAAAAATCGACCGAAATCAGGCTTCACATTCAAGATTGTAATTCGGACCCGGCTTATGCGAATAGCCAGTCTTGACAAAACACCTCTTTCCGGCGCTCATCTTCAAGATTTCTGCTGTTCAGCATGAAGGTGTTCTGTCATCAGGGAACGCAAAAGCATCAGGAGCAGAGAACGCATAGCATAAGGATCTGGTATCGCAAAACAGCAGGATCAGGAAACACAAAAAATAACAGAAGCGGTGGCCCATTCCATCGCTCCTGTCATATTGTCTTAGGTATTATATGGAAAATGTTATATGGAGGTTT
>CACYDX010000097.1 GCA_902773255.1 Oscillospiraceae bacterium | reverse complement strand
AGGGCAGGCGCTTGAGTTATTGCACGTCGTCTCCCAGCAGCCAATAAGCAATAACTTTCAAGCCCCAGCCTTCAGGCACAAGATCAAAGTTATTGCCCGCGACCTCTCAATAAGCCAATACGCAATAACTTTCAAGCCCCGGCTCTTCAAGCAAAACATCAAAGTTATTGCCCATAGTCTCTCTGCAACCTATACACAATAAC
The DNA here is from genome assembly GCA_902773255.1 of Oscillospiraceae bacterium. Classification (GTDB taxonomy): domain Bacteria; phylum Bacillota; class Clostridia; order Oscillospirales; family Oscillospiraceae; genus Limivicinus. Next base: position 1,904 of record CACYDX010000097.1, on the reverse strand, counting down.
TTCTTGATCTCATCCCTCAAACTACAGCAGCAAAGTTATTGCATTTCGCCTCTTATCGAGCGAATCCAAATTACTTTTCCACTCCCCATCATAAGGGCCGGCGCCAGAGTTATGCCCTGCAGCCTGCTATCGAGCGAAAATCAATAACTATCCGGTGACTATCTCAAATCCTGATCTCGATAGGGGATCTGAGATAAAAAACAGGAACATGTTTCACGCATGATCATTACTCCATCTGACGGAACTGTGGTGATCTTTTTTCGTTACAGGATACTTATTTCTGTAGCTTTTATATACACCGCAAAATGTGTATAATAACTTAGTTAAATAAAAGAACGACCCTAAGGAGAAAACTGATGGATGAGAGCAAGCTCAGGATTATTAAGGTAAAAGAGAGCATCCTCGAGGACAATGACGCGGATGCTGACAAGCTGCGGGATGAACTCAAGGCGGAGAAGACGTTTTATATCAATGTGATGTCCTCGCCGGGATCAGGCAAGACATCGAGCATTCTTCAGCTGATCGCAAGACTCAGAGATGAATTCCGCATCGGCGTTCTGGAAGCGGATATCGATGGTGACTGCGACACAAGGACTATGCTTGATGCGGGAGTAGCTTCTGTGCAGATCCACACAGGCGGAATGTGCCATCTCGATGCGGATATGAGCAGACAGTCGCTTCGCGAGATAGGCTCGGCTGATCTTGATCTTGTAATTCTTGAGAATGTCGGAAATCTTGTCTGTCCGGCTGAATTCGATACAGGCGCAGTCAAAGATCTTGTGATCCTTTCAGTACCTGAAGGTGATGACAAGCCGCTCAAATATCCTCTGATGTTTGAAAAGGCGGATGCTGTGCTTGTCAACAAGATAGATGCGCTGGAAGTGTTCGACTTTGATATGGACAGATTTACTGAATACGTAAGGATGCGCAACGAAATGGCCGATATATTTCCTGTATCTGCAGAGACAGGTGAAGGTTTCGACGCTGCCGCAGAGTGGGTCAGAGCTGCTGCCCGTGAGTGGCTTTGCAAGTAGGAAAGGAGGCGCTGTATGGCAGAAAAAAAGATAAGAGTTATTGACGTCAACATGGGCGTCTTCGAGATGAATGACCGCATTGCCGCTGAAGTCAGAGCAACCAACAAGGCTAACGGAGTTTTCATGGTAAACATGATGGCTTCACCGGGATCAGGCAAAACTACTACGCTCCTGCGCACTATCGCTGAACTTGGAGATGAGTACAAGATAGGTGTCATGGAGGCAGATATTGATGCGTCTGTGGACGCTGAGAAAATGGCGGCGGCCGGAGTCCGCTCCATACAGATCCATACAGGCGGCGAGTGCTGCATGGATGCGGCAATGACCAAGGCAGCTCTGGAAGAATTCGAGACAGCAGATCTGGATATTCTGTTTATGGAAAATGTCGGCAATCTTGTCTGCACAGCTGAACAGGATACAGGAGCAACGGCTAATGTGGAGATCCTGTCGATACCTGAAGGAGATGACAAGCCGCTTAAATATCCTCTGATGTTCACAGTATGCCAGGTCGTTTTAGTCAACAAGATCGATACACGCAAATTCTTCAGATTTGATGATGAGACGTTCACAGAGAGAGTCCACGCACTTAACCCGGACGCGAAGATATTCTTCGTTTCTTCAAAGACAGGCGAAGGCTTCGACGCCTGGATAAGCTGGCTCAGGCAGCAGACAGATGCCTGCAAAGGATAACAATAACAAGTACAGTGCAATCATAGGATAATTTAACAAGGAGGAAACATAAATGGTAAAAGTGATCACTCAGGATACATATGAACAGGAAGTAATGAAAGCAAAAGGAACGGTTCTCGTAGATTTTTATGCAGACTGGTGCGGCCCGTGCAAAATGCAGGCTCCTATCGTTGAGATGCT
>CACYDX010000096.1 GCA_902773255.1 Oscillospiraceae bacterium | reverse complement strand
CGTTGATGTGAGGAGACAGGACGAATATGACGCCGGGCACATTCCGGGCGCGATCCTTATCCCGAATGAGTCGATAGTGTCGGAGCGTCCTGAGGAGCTGCCGGACCTTTACCAGATCATCCTCATATACTGCCGGAGCGGCAGAAGGTCGAAGGAGGCGGCGCAGAAACTCGCTGACATGGGCTATGTGAATATCTACGAATTCGGCGGGATCATCGACTGGACGGGAGAGATCACCGCTGAGGAAGGCCCTGCCGGTGCGGAAGGTTGACCGGGCAAATCTAGGTTGAAAACATCCTAGTTTTGTGCTATCATTTCATCGGAGGCGATAACGATGACATTCGATACCAATGCCGTGTTCACCGCGACGGAGGCTAATCAGAACTTCTCCAGAGTGGCCCGGATGGCGGAAAAAAGAGGACGCGTCCTGGTTTTCAAGCAGAACCGGCCTAAGCTGCTGGTGATCGATCTTGATACCGAACCGCAGATCGAGATGAGCGAGGATGAAAAGCTCCGGTTTGTTGCCTGGCGCATTCTGAACGAGCACAGGGCGGCTTTTGAGGAGCTGGCAAAATGATAAAGTTTACGAAGGACAAGGTGCTTCTGCTGCACAAGATAATGGCCGAGGCCACGGGCGGAAGCGTGGGGCTGCGGGATGAGAGCCTGCTCGAGGCGGCACTCGAAAACGCCTTTGCCGGTTTCGGCGATACGGAGTTTTACCCAACGAAGGAAGAAAAGGGCGCCCGTCTGGGTTACGAGCTTATATCGAACCATGCCTTCGTGGACGGAAACAAAAGGATCGGCCTGTATGTCATGCTGAGTTTCCTTGAGATGAACGGTATCCGTATAAAATGCACGGATGAGGAGCTTGTGGACATCGGCCTTTCCCTCGCAGACGGCAGCATGGGCTACGGGGAGCTGCTCATTTGGGTGAGGGACCACGAAGAGTGATATTCCGGGCCGGTGAGAAATTCACGGCAGCGCTCTTTGTTATCATCAGCCCTGTTTTATAAAGATCCATGATGCGCTCTTTTTTTATGACCAAAGACGTGGCATTATTCGTATCAAGAAATATAAAACAATTATATTAAGGAGAAAACATTTATTGGCTGACAAATTCGCACTTACCCCCGAGGAACAGGCCGCGATCGATGCGTTCAACAGCAAAGGCGGCATCGAGGCGGTCTCCCAGGACGAACTGGTGAGCATCGCCGGCGGCGTTATTGAAAACGGGATGATCGTCGTTGACATGAGCGAGTATCACTGCGTATACTACGGCGGCACGATGGTTGAGGCCGGTGTGCTGAAAAGACAGGGCTTGAGCCGGGATCAGGCCATACAGAGCATTTATGACCATTATTACAGCAACGGCATCAGACTGGATAATCTCGGCCAGACCATCACGCAGAATGAGTGGAACAGGCTTAACTGACTCCCGGGCGTTCAGGGATCGGTCCGCGCGGCCGGCATCCTGTCTCTTTTTACATGAAAAAGCAGCCACCGAACGGTGACTGCTTTTTCATTCAGTCATATGGCCGGGGATCACCCGTTTTGCGCCTCTTTCTTCAGGAGGCGGACGCCCCTGAACTGGATCAGCATGAACAGCAGCACCGTGAAGTGATACACGGTATCGTAGTTCATCTCCCAGATGATCCTGAAACGGATCGACTTTATCGACTGCAGTATGCTGCCGGCAACAAGAACGAATATCGCCGCGATGTACCATGCAAACACGGGCCTGCTGCGCATCTGCCGGGACAGCATGATGACGCACATGATAAGGCCTGTCATGCAGTAAGCCGAAAAGAGCAGGAATATATCCACCGAAAGCACGCAGACCGTGATGCACATCAGCAGAGCCACTGTCAGCGCCAGGCCGATGCTTATCCGGGAAAAGCGGGAAAAATGCTCTTCCCCGCCCGTATCATATCTCACCGCCCTGACATAGGCGCTCATCATGAGCGACAGGAAAACATACATCCCGCACCACAGGGCGTCGGTGAGAAAGTCCGTCATAACGAAGCCGTGGATGAAGAATCCGGCAAAGCTCACCGCCGCCAGAAATGCAAAGGCGGCTGCCCAGAGCCTGTACCGTTTTGAAAAGGGTTTCTGCCGGAGACACCATATAACAGGCACCAGAGTCACCGATCCGTTGATCAGGTCCGTGACCGCCGTTGTCCAAGCTGCCTTTTTGGTTAACATAATACCAGCGCTTCCCTTTTCCTTTTTCTTTGATCGTTGTCTGATCCTGCCACATATCCGCCGCATTGCAAAGTACGGTCTTTGGCAGACGGGCGGCGGTTCTTTTGTATTATAAGCCCCGTGAGGAGTTCCTACAGAAACATTGCCATGTAATGCGGCAGCGTGGTCTTCCCTCCTGTTGTGCCGATGTTTCCGTCAACGAATTTATATGCCTCACCTGGGCGGAACTGCTCCACAAACCGGTTCAGCGACGGACTGGATGTATTTCCTGCTTTTACCTCTATTGGTACGACTTCTCCGTTTCTCTCGATAATGAACTCGATCTCCATCGAACTGTTTTCCGTCTTGTAATAATTCAGACCGTAACCGCGCTTTATGAGCATTTCTGCTATCAGGTTTTCGTAAATGCCGCCCTTGGCATTGCCCAGTATCTTCCCCGTGAGGACCGCAAGCTTGGTCTGCATCCCGTAGCGCGCCATCAGAAGGCCTGTGTCGTTGACATACACTTTGAATTCGTTCTCTTTGCCGTTCGCACTGAGGGGAATAGGTGAGACAAGGGGACGGTTCTTCAGCAGTATTCTCACCTGAGTCCCCAGCGGCCCCTGTTTTCTTTTTCCTTCTTTCTCCCTGCGGTGTCCG
>CACYDX010000095.1 GCA_902773255.1 Oscillospiraceae bacterium | reverse complement strand
GGGAAAGTCAATGTGATCAGCAACCTGCAGAAGCACAACAGCGAGTATATAACCTTCCGTTCTGACCCGCACTGGACTGCGCTCGGCGCCTACTATGCCTATGAGGTGTGGTGTGAGGTGGCGGGCAAGGAGCCTGTTCCCCTGTCAGAGTATAGGGAGTTCTGCTGGACAGGCTTTTTGGGGTCTTATTATAATACAGGCGGAAAACCCAAGGTGCTCAAGGAAAATCCGGATACGGTATATTGCTATGAACCCCCCGGAGATGTGCATCTGTATCTGGATCTGTCGAACACCCTGAAGAAGAAGGGCTCTGAAATAAGCCTGTTTGTTGACAGATCCCGAAAAAAGACAGGTGACCATTATGTAACTTTCTTATCAACAGATGCCGCGAAGGCAACGTTTATAAACAATGATATAGATGACGATTCCGCAGTCCTGGTCATGAAGACCTCCTTCGGAAATCCTTTTGTCTACTATCTTACACAGCATTATCATTATGTATATGTTATCGATATAAGATACTATAAATATTCTTTGACCAAGTTTATCAATGCTAACCCGGTTGATGATGTGATTCTTGTTCATAACAGCGATCTGTGCTATTCGGTAACTGGCAATGAGAAGGTCGCCCGCCTAATGAAATAGTGCTCTGTTTTTGAGAAAATCGCTTTTTTCAGTTGTTTACATTGGATCATTGTGATAATATAAAACAAGATATTGTGTTTTTTACTGTCCACGATAACAATAAGGAGGATTACATATGTACACAGACAGAAAAATCTGGATGGCAAAATCCCAGCTTTCCGGTGAGAACCTCTTTCTTCTGCCAAGAATGGCAAACAGGCACGGCCTGATAGCCGGAGCTACCGGTACCGGCAAAACGGTCACGATGAAAGTTCTGGCCGAATCCTTCTCCGACATGGGTGTTCCTGTGTTTATGGCCGATGTTAAGGGCGATATTTCCGGAATGTGCAAACCCGGAAAGGATTCCGAGGATATGCAGTCAAGAATAGCCTATTTCGGAATTGAAGGCTTTGAGTTCAAATCCTTCCCGACCCGTTTTTGGGATATTTTCGGTGAGTACGGTATTCCTGTGCGCGTTACAATTTCCGAAATGGGACCGACTCTGCTCTCCCGCCTTCTCGGACTTACCGACGTCCAGACCGGTGTTCTGAACATAGTATTCAAGGTCGCCGATGATCAGGGACTGCTCCTTCTCGACCTCAAAGATCTGCGTGCAATGCTGCAGTATGTCGGAGAAAACCGCGTCGAGTTCACAACTTCCTACGGCAACGTGTCCGCTGCCTCTATCGGAGCTATCCAGCGTGCGTTGCTTACGTTTGAAGATGAGGGCGGAGAGATGTTCTTCGGAGAGCCTGAGCTCGACATTACCAATTTCCTCCGTACTGATACAGATGGACGCGGATATATAAATATCCTTGAAAGCTCCCGCCTGATAAAGAGTCCCACAGTCTATGCAACATTTCTCCTCTGGATGCTCTCCGCGCTTTATGAAAAGCTCCCTGAAGTAGGCGATGTTGAAAAACCGAAAATGGTGTTCTTCTTTGATGAAGCCCATCTCCTCTTTACCGATACTCCCAGGGCGCTGCTCCAGAAGATCGTCCAGATAGTGAAGCTTATCCGTTCAAAGGGTGTGGGCGTTTACTTCGTCACCCAGAGCCCCTCGGATATTCCCAATGAAGTCCTTGCCCAGCTTTCAAACAAAGTGCAGCACGCGCTTCGCGCTTACACACCTTCCGAGATGAAAGCAGTTAAGACTGCCGCCAAGGCATTCAGGGTAAACCCCGCATTTGATACTCAGGAGGCTATAATGGAGCTTGCTGTCGGTGAAGCGCTTGTAAGCTTCCTCGATAACGACGGCATCCCGACTATCGTTGAGCGCGCAAGGATCCTGCCGCCGCAGAGCCTTATGGGTTCAGCGGGCGAGGAGACTGTAAACAATGCAGTCACTTCCGATGAATTCTACTTCACATACAAGGATGCTGAGGACAGAGAATCCGCCTATGAGATCATTCAGGCTGCAACTCTCGAACTCCAGCGTCTGAAAGAAGAGGCTGAGGCAGAACTTCAGAGACTTAAGGAAGAAGCTGAAGCTGAGGCACAGCGCCTGAAAGAGGAAGCAGAAGCTGAGAAGCAGCGCCAGAAGGAAGCTGCTGCTGCAGAAAAAGCTGCTGCCAAGGAAGCTGCCGAGGCTGAAAAACAGGCTGCAAAAGAAGCCGCTGCTGCGGAAAAAGCAGCCGCCAAGGAAGCTGCCGAGGCTGAAAAACAGGCTGCCAAGGAAGCTGCCGCTGCTGAGAAGGAAGCACTGAAGAAAAAGAATGCCGCAAAAAACACTGCAAAGAAAGCGGCTACCAGTGCGGCATCCTCAATTTCAAGTTCGATAAGCACCAATATCGTCAATGCACTTACCGGAGGAAAGGTCACCAGCTCCGGAACAATTGCCAAGAGAGCCGCAAGAAATGCTCTGGCGTCAGTTATGCGCACCGGTTCCACCGCTCTGATCCGCGGTCTCTTCGGTACAAAGAAGTAATTTCTGAATAATGACTAAACCGCCCGTAATGGTATTTACGGGCGGTTTTTGTCGATTATGATAAGGGTAAGACAATTATTCGCAGCAATTCTTCAGGATATTCGGTAAAAGTAATTATTGAACTTT
>CACYDX010000094.1 GCA_902773255.1 Oscillospiraceae bacterium | reverse complement strand
GCGCGGCAGGCTCCGCGGCGTAGAGTCCGATGGCATGCTCTGCTCCCTAAAGGAGCTCGACTGTACTCTCCACGATTTTCCCTATGCTACGATAGTTCCCGCCGTCCTTCTGAATGATTACCACCCTATCGATCCGGCAAAGCCCTCCATCTCCGCCGATATAAAGGCCGGAGACAGGATATTCGGGAAGGTGATCGCGGCAAAAGTGAAATATGTCGAAAGCGCTGGAGCCGGACTCTGGAAGCTCTCCCTGGAGCCCGAAGCCGTCACGGTAACCGGGTGCTCCAATGTCCACGAGGGAGATCTTGTCGCCTACGACACGGCGAAGGACCATGTCTGCACTCTCGATGACCTTCGCGCAAAGCAGGAGGAGTTTCCCCATTGCATAACGGACGGCATCCTCGTCCTGCAGGAAGACTGCGCTCCTGGCGACGATATCGGAAAGCTCCTCGGCATGGACGACCATGTCGTTGAGTTCGAGATAACCCCCAACAGGCCCGACTGCCTCTGCGTCATCGGCCTCGCAAGAGAGGCCGCCGTGACTTTCGGCAGGGAACTGAAGCTTCATGAGCCTGTTGTACAGGCGAAGGCCGGAGGAGAGATAAACGAACTTGCAAAGATAGTTATAGAAGACCCGAAGCTCTGTACCAGATATACCGCCCGTATGGTGAAGAACGTGAAGATCGCACCGTCCCCCGGGTGGATGAGGGAACGAATTCGCAATTCCGGCATGCGCCCGATAAACAACATAGTGGATATAACCAACTATGTCATGCTCGAATACGGCCAGCCGATGCACGCCTTCGACTTTGCCTGCGTGGGCAACAGTGAGATCCATGTCCGCTGCGCCCGTGAAGGCGAGATCATGCGCACTCTGGACGGCACCGAGCGCGTTCTCAATCCCTCCATGCTCTGTATCTGCGATACCGACAAGCCTGTCGGCATAGCGGGTGTCATGGGCGGCGAGAACAGTGAGATCGTGGGCGATACAGCCATGGTGCTCTTCGAGAGCGCCTGCTTCAATGGCCCCTCCATCAGAAGAACGGCTACAGCCCTCGGCATGCGCACCGACGCATCCTCTCGCTTTGAAAAGGGCCTCGACATTGAAAATACCGTCGCGGCTGTAAACCGTGCCTGTGAGCTGGTTGAGATGCTTGGCGCCGGCGAGGTGGTGGAGGGTATGATAGACGTACTGCCGGAAAAGCGCGTGCCTGTAACGCTCAGGCTCGAGCCGGAGAAGATAAACGCCCTTCTCGGCACGGAGCTCACAGCCCCGGAGATGGTGAAGATCCTGCTGGACCTTGGCTTCAAAGTGGACGGCGACATCATCACCGTACCCTCCTGGAGGGGCGATGTAGAACACTATTCGGATATCGCCGAGGAAGTAGCAAGATTCTTCGGATATAACAACATACCCACGAAATTCACCGGAGCCATCAGCAGCTGCGGAGGCTTCACCGACTTCCAGCTCTGCGAGAGGCGAGTGGGCGAGATATGCCGCAGCATGGGGATGGACGAGATAATAACCTATTCCTTCATCAGCCCGACATACTATGATAAGATTCGCATGCCTGCCGAAAGCCCCCTGAGAGACAGCCTCCGTATCCTCAACCCTCTCGGCGAGGACACTTCCATCATGCGCACCACCATCCTCCCCTCCATGCTTGAGATCCTCACCAGAAACTGCAACTTCCGCAATAAGTCAGCAGCCTTTTATGAGATCGGCAGGATCTATCTCAGACGCGAGGACGGTATGGCCGATGAGCCGCGCATGATCTCCTTCGGGGCCTACGGCGAGGATGTGGATTTCTTCAAGGTGAAGGGCTGGATCGAGTCCCTGCTGGGCAATATCTGCAAGGGCGATCTCAGCTTCGAGGCGGAAACTTCCAACCCATCCTACCATCCGGGCCGTTGTGCCACTGTGTTTATAGACGGCAAGCGCGTGGGTGTGTTCGGTCAGATCCACCCGGCTGTCATGGCAAACTACGGCGTTGACGCGGAATTCTACTGCGCGGAGCTCAGCTTCGACATAGTCTATGCCTTCCGCAAGGACCTTGCTGTGTATAAGCCGCTGCCTCGCTTCCCATCCGTAACGCGCGACATTGCCGTTCTCTGCGACAGCGCCATCCCTGTGGGCAGGCTGCATGAGTGCATCATGGCCTCCGGCGGCAAATACCTGAAGGAGTGCGAACTCTTCGATGTATATACCGGAGAGCGCATCCCGGAAGGAAAGAAGTCCGTTGCTTTCTCACTCACCATGCGCGCCGACGATCAGACACTCACCGACGACCATGCCGGCGAGACTGTGGACATGATCCTGAGAGCTTTGAGCGAAAAGTACGGAGCAGTGATAAGATAATTTGCTTATTTCGTTAAAAGTTTTGGCGACGGGTATTTACTTAGTCATCCCTAATCTGCTATAATCGTTAAAAACAGCAGATTAGGGAGTGATGAAGCTTTGGAAGACGCGACCAGGAAATTCACCGCGATAGATACCAAGACCCAGATGAAGGAGATCCTCAATTCGGTATATAATTCTCTCATGATCAAGGGATATAACCCCATCAACCAGATAGTCGGGTATATCCTTTCCGAGGATCCCACCTATATCACGAACTATAACAACGCGCGCCAGCTCATCTGCCATATCGACAGAGACGATCTGCTCCAGGAGCTTGTAAGGAGCTATCTCAATAAGTAAAAAATTCGCAGGGCTTTGCCTTGCGGATTTTTTAAAACCATGAAGATGTCAGAAAACATTAAAACTCTGAAACTGGCCACGGCCGCCGAACTGGATATAAGGAAGACCTTCGACTGCGGCCAGTGCTTCCGCTGGAACGAAAGCGACGACGGGGCATGGCGCGGCGTGGCTTTCGGATATCCCGCGAAAGTGTGGCGGGAAGGGGATGAGGTGTTCATCCGCTCCGCAGCACCCGATGACCTCTGGTTAGATTATTTCGACCTCGGCAGGGACTATGAGGCGGCCTCCGCATCCTTCCGGGGCGGGGACTTCCTTGATGAGGCGAAGCGCTTCGGCGCCGGAATAAGGATCCTCCGGCAGGAACCCTGGGAGGCGCTGTGTTCCTTCATCATCTCGCAGTGTAACAACATCCCGAGGATAAAGGGCATTGTGGAAAGGCTCTGTTCATACTTCGGCGAACCCTTGAGCTTCGAAGGGGAGCAGTACCATGTATTTCCCTCGGCAGCAAGGATAGCTCAGCTTGAACTCAAGGATCTTCAGCCTCTAAGGAGCGGCTACCGCGCGGAATATATCCTCAGCGCCGCAAGGGATGTCGCCTCTGGCAGCATCGACCTGGACCAGCTTGCTGCCGCAGACTGGATCAGTGCGGAAAAGGCGCTTCTGGCCGTGAAGGGCATAGGCAAAAAGGTTGCTGACTGCATGCTGCTCTTCGGCCTTCACCATATGGAAGCCTTCCCGATAGACGTTTGGATAAGGCGCGCCTTGAAAGAGCACTTTCCCCCGGATTTTGATCCCTCATCCCTGGGCGAAAACGCAGGACTTGCCCAGCAGTACATATTTTACTACGCCCGGTCCGGGCCGTCCGTCCGGTAAACCGGAATGCTTAAAAAGGAGACAGAAATGGCATTTTACTATAACGAACCCTCACGCACATTCAGCGAATACCTCCTCATCCCCGGCTTCACGGGAGAGGGCTGCACGCCCGCCAACGTGAGCCTGCGCACCCCGCTCGTTAAATACAGAAAAGGCGAAGAGAACAGCAGCATTTACCTGAACATCCCCTTCGTCTCGGCCATAATGCAGTCCGTTTCGAACGATACCCTCGCTATCGCCCTTGCCAAGGAGGGCGGGATGTCATTCATATACGGCTCCCAGAGCATCGAATCCGAGGCGGCAATGGTGGCTAAGGTGAAAAGCTATAAGGCGGGATTCGTCACGAGCGGATCGAACGTGCGCCCGGACCAGACTCTCGAGGACATCCTTGAACTCAAGGAGAGAAACGGCTTTTCCACCACCGCCGTCACTGATGACGGCACCGAGCACGGAAAGCTTCTGGGCATTGTATCCAGCAGGGATTATCGCGTGAGCCGCATGGATGTCTCAACGCCTGTCTCCTCATTCATGACTCCTCTGGAAAAGCTCGTCACCGCGCCTGACGGCACCAGCCTCAAAACCGCAAATGACATAATCT
>CACYDX010000093.1 GCA_902773255.1 Oscillospiraceae bacterium | reverse complement strand
CCTATGTGAAGGTCTCCATCATAACTCCGAACGAATTCGTGGGCAATATCATGCCTCTCTGTCAGGATAGGCGCGGCGAGTATAAGAACATGCAGTATCTCGATACGAGGCTGGTGGAGATGCACTATGATATGCCTCTCAACGAGATCATCTACGACTTTTTCGATACTCTCAAGGCGAGAACCAAGGGCTACGCCTCTCTTGACTATGAGCTTAGCGAGTATAAGCCCAGTGACCTTGTTAAAGTCGACATGCTGCTCAACGGAGATCAGGTGGATGCACTCAGCTTCATCGCCCACAGGGATAAGGCTTATCCGAGGGCGAGAAAGCTCTGTGAGAAGCTGAAGGAGAACATTCCCCGCCAGCTGTTCGAGGTGCCTATCCAGGCTGCTATAGGCGGAAAGATCATTGCACGCGAGACGGTCAAGGCCATGCGCAAGGATGTTCTTGCCAAGTGCTACGGCGGTGATATCACGAGAAAGAAGAAGCTTCTTGAAAAGCAGAAGGAAGGAAAGAAAAAGATGCGCCAGCTGGGTACTGTCCAGATCCCGACTGAGGCTTTTCTTGCTGTTCTCAAACTCGACGAATGACATTAGGTCAACTATATAAAAAATACAGCCGAAAAATATGCAGGATTGACAAACTTACCGTCGATCCTGCATTTTTGTTTGCGGTTTGAATGCCTGTATGGTAAAATTCTGATGATATGGTATGGGTGTTACTATGCCCATTTCGAAGGGGGAACGTTAATGGAGAATAAGGCCAGGATCATCACGGTGGCCGGCAAGGGAGGAGTCGGTAAGACTTCCATCTGTGCATCTATTGTCAGACTTCTTGTGGAGAGATATCCTGATAAGAAGATCCTTGCGATAGACGCGGACCCCGCAGTCGGGCTCTCCGTCGCTCTTGGCGTTGACGTTAAGCTTACACTTGACGATATACGTATGAGTATCGTTGACAGCGTTGAGAACGGGGAGACAAGCGCTGCTCTTGAGCTTCTCAGCGAGGCCAGGTTCAGGATATTCGATGCGCTCGTTGAGATGCCGGGGTTTGCATTTCTTGCGATAGGACGACCGGAAAGTTCCGGTTGCTACTGCAAGGTCAATTCTTATCTCAAAGAAGTTATCGGCCTTCTCGCCAACAGTTTCGACTATGTCGTGATAGACGGGGAAGCCGGTATAGAGCAGATTCAGCGCCGTGTTATGGAAAAGGTCACCCACCTTCTCCTTATCACAGATCAGAGCAAAAAAGGCACCCAGGTCGTCACTACTATCAAACAGGTGGCCGACGAACTGATCCGGTACGACAGGATAGGTGCCATTGTCAACAGGGTCACCAATCCCGAAATGGAAGACCTCATTTCGATACCCGATGTTGAGATCCTGTCATTCATCCCTGCCGACAGTGCTTTTGCCGCAAATGAGATAAAGGGCAGAAGCGTTCTTGAACTGCCGGAGGATTCCGCAATGCTCAAAGGAGTGGAAAAAGCACTCCGGAAGATAGAAATACTATAATAAGAAGAGGTGTAACATTTGAAAGATCTTAAGCACTTGATCTATTTTGAAAGCCTGCTTGAGAACGCTGACAATGAGCTTGTGAAACAGGCGCAGGCCGAAGGCGGACTTGCCATCGGCTATACCTGCTTCCACATCCCGGAGGTCATCCTGAACTGCGGCAACATGTTCTCGGTCCGCCTCCGAGCCCCCAACACAGGTTCGATAGATATAGCGACCTACTATATGTCCAACTATACCTGTGAATATGCAAGGGCGCTTGTTGAACGCGCAATCGAAGGCGGCTATCAGTTCCTTGATGCGATGATCGGCGTTGACGCCTGCTCCATGATGAACCGTGCCATGGAGCACTTCGAGATCCTGAACATCAACGAGAAGCCGACGTTCTTTGTCACCCATACGGACATGCCATATAAGATCACGGACTACACCGTAGACGGCTATGTCAAACAGATGCGTCTGCGCGTGCTCGACCGCCTCTCTGAGGTCTACGGGGTCGATACCTCCGATGCGGCGATCCGTCAGGCCGTTGAAGAACATAATGAAGTCTGCCGCATCATCTCCGAGATCGGCGAGATGCGCAAGGCCGACAATCCCGTCATCACCGGATATGAATTCCATGTCCTCAACCTTGTGACATACACCTGCCCCAAGAAGCTCATCCTTCCGTATCTGAGAGAGACCCTTGAAGAACTGAAACAGCGTGAGCCGGATGCAAAGAGCCCGTTCAGAGCAAGAGTCGCGATCGTCGGTTCCGAGATCGACGATCCCAGCCTTACAAAGCTGATAGAGGGCTGCGGAGCGCTCGTTGTATCCGACCGTTACTGCTTCGGCTCCACACCGGGCCGCGAAGTCCTTGAACTCAAGGACGATGAGGATGCGCTCACACAGATCTGCCGCCACTATATGGAGGTCTCCGAGTGCGCCCGCTACATTGCCGATGAAAAGGTCATGCAGAGACGTGAGACGGCAGACCGTCTTGCCAGAGAGTTCAAGGCAGAGGGAATCATATATGAGCAGATGAAATACTGTGATTACTGGGGCTTTGAGCGTGCGCTCGTCAGCCACATCATGCACGATGAGTACGGCTGGCCCGTTCTCTCCATCGACCGTCTGTATAACAACGGCAACTCCGGCCAGCTGAGGACACGCTGCCAGGCATTTGTCGAATCCCTTGAGATCAAGCGTATCCACAAAGAGGAGGGGAAAGTATAATGGCAAATAAAAAGATCGTTTATCCCGATCCTAAGTTTTTTAAGGCTAAAGATGAAATAAACTGGAAAGCCCAGGGCGAGAACCTGATGGAAGTCATTGGGATTTTCGGTGAAATGCTCAAGGAGACGGACTGGAAGACAGTCGGAAAGAAATTCGTTGATGGCTGCAAGTCCGATATAGAGCGTGTAAAGGGCGAGTATAAGGATTTCATGGCTCTGGATGCCGAAGAGAAGAAAGACCGCGTCATCAACGGTGAGCGGAGCCTCGGCCGTCTCTACCGCAAGGGTGCAATGGCCACCGTCCGCCGTGAGTGGAGAGGCGTTAAGGACACTGCCTACGATTTCTGGGAGTGGGCCCGCATGTGGGGAATGCTTCTTGGAACATTCTCCAAGGATCTGGTCCCGGCTATGAACAGCGCGCTTTGGTACCGCTGGATGATCTCCTATTTCTGCTGCCACGGCTTCATGGATAAGAACATTCTCGGTCTTCGCGGATCCAACCTCCGCATGAGCCATGAGGCTACCTACCAGATCTTCCGCTATGTTGCTGAGAATCTGGTCCTCCTGTCCAAGGCGGACCGCAAGAACGGCAACAGCACCGAACTCAACCGCATGATGATCACCTTCGACGAGATGACCATGGGCCAGATCATGGCCGGTTTCCCCGATCTGTGCGGTATCCCGCACCAGCTGCTACCCATGTTCCTCGTTTCGGAGATCGACCAGCTGGTCTGCATCCCCTATATCGATGCGGTGGAATCTTACGGACTCCCCGCCGATACCTGCCCTGTCCCGTCATCCGAATGCGGAGCACTGGTCATAGATGCTCTGCCTGATATGGGATCCGGCTTTATCTCAAGCTCCATGCCCTGCGACGGTTCAACAATGGCCTCCTCATACTTTGCCCGCAGGTTCCCGAACATCCCGGTGTTCCATCTTTGCTTCCCAGTTCGTTATCTTGATGAAGAAACAGTTCAGATGGGAGCCGATGATATCAAGGCCTGCATAAAGTTCATTGAAGAGAAGACCGGAGCCAAGTGGAGCTGGGATGCCTACTTTGCAGCGATGAAACGCTTCAATATGGAGACCGATCTTGAACTCCAGAAATGGGAGATCAACAAGTCTGCATATCCGCAGTTCATTGGACCGAGCTATGAACTCTTCCGCAAATGGAACTACGAGATGGACGGCGGCATAGATCCCCGTGTTCTGCCTTCTATGGAGAAAGTCAACAAGATCCTCCTGAAAGCATATGAAAACAAAGAGACTGCATGGCCTGAGCGGAAGATGAAATACCGCGGCATGGTTTGGTCCTGCCCGGCCCACTACTATGCAAACTTCTCCAACTGGCTTGCAAACTGCTGGGGCATCGATATACTTGTCGAGATGGAGTCTCTAAACTTCACCAAGCATCTTGAGACCGAGGATAAGGAAGAGGCTCTCCGCGACCTGGCCCGTCTTTATGAGCGTATGGTCATGCGCCGTCACACCAACGGCGGATATCAGAACGTTGTCGATGAACTCTGGCGCCAGTCCGAAGAGTGGAATGCTCCTCTCATCATCATGTATCAAAATGTTGCCTGCAAGAACATGGCCACCGTTCAGGGCATACTGGATGAGCAGGGACGTGCCCGCGGAAAAGATCTTATCTGGATCGAGCACGACCTCATGGATCCGCGTACCGTTTCCCGCCGTTCAATGCGCGACAAGGTCAACAGCTACATGACTACCGTAATGCGTGCTGAGCCTGTCGATCCGAGCCTTGTCGAATTTGAAGACGACGAGTGCATGTGATCTTGAGATCATAATACTTTTTACTTTTAATAATTTGTTTAAGGAGATAAAATATTAATGAAATACTTTGGCGGATGCGACGTAGGATCAACATTCACGAAAGCGGTCATCATGGATGAGACCGGAAAGATGGTGGCGGACACCACAATAAGAAGCAAGATCAACAGTGAGCAGAGCGCGATAGCGGCAATGGAAGAGGTCATTAACCAGGTGCCGGATCTTGCCAGCAGCAAGGATCTTGAGTATCTCATAGGAACAGGCTACGGGCGCAACAAAGTGCCTTTTGCGGATGAGAACATCTCCGAGATCAGCTGCCATGCAATGGGCGTGCACATCACAGACCCGAGCGTAAAGGCTATCATAGACATCGGCGGACAGGACGTAAAGGGCATCAGTATCGACACGGACGGAACTGTAAAGAACTTCGCAATGAACGATAAGTGCTCCGCAGGAACGGGACGTTTCTTCGAGGCGATGGCAAGATCCTTCGAGATGGATCTTTCCGACTTCTCAAAGCTGAGCCTCACAGCAAAGAACGTGATCCCCATCACAGCGCAGTGCACGGTTTTCGCGGAGTCCGAGGTCATCACGCTTGTCGGTGAAGGCAAGCCGATGGACGAGATCGCGGCAGGCATCGAGATGGCAGTCGCAAAGCGCTGCTTCGTCATGGCGAAGAAAGCCGGAGCGACAGACAGCATCACTTTGACCGGCGGTTGCGCGAAGAACGACGGCCTTAAGGAAGCGATAGAGCACGTGCTTAAGCTGAAGGTCGTAAATCTGAAGACCGACCCGCAGCTCATGGGAGCACTCGGCGCTGCCGAGTATGCCCGCCAGAAGGGACTTGCCAAAAAGTAAGATTTGACGGACAGATTAAGAAAGGAGCCGATCCGTAATGGATAAAGTATTCAAGATTTTGTGGACACTGATAAAGATTCTCCTTGCTGTCGTCATAGTTCTGTTTGTCGTATATTTCTGGAACCTCGATCAGAAAGTACTCGGCTGGGCATATAAACAGGTCAATGCCATGTTCGACCGCAAGAAAGTGAATCAGGTATTTTAAATGGAGCTGTTCAATCCCCTTATAAACGACACACGTACTGTCTTTGATCCGCTTGCGGGCTGCTCGTGGAGCTATGATCCGGCTGACTGCTGGAAGGATATCGGATCAAGTGAACTCGTCCTTCAGAGGGATGCGGCTTACGAACTGGGCGCAAGGGGAAAGGGTTCGGCAAACTATGTACTGTTCACGTCCTCTCCTGATCTGGTGCCTGAGGATAAGGTAGTACTGTATGGTCCTGATCTTAAGGACATAAAGTCAGACTGTGATTTTGCAAGGATAGTGCTCCTTCGTATAGGCACGATAGACGGTGATGACGAGACTGTTTACAGAGTTCTCAAGGATATAGAGTTTGCCAAATACCATGTCTTTCCTGAAGGATATATGGTAAGGATATCTCCGGAATCCTTCCGGGAGCAGGTGCGCGTAAGTCGTGATGCGCTGAAGAGAGGAATAGGCTTCAGAACTCTCGGCAATTCCTATATCAGAGAGTATAAAAAAGATACGAACGTGATCTCTGCTGAAGTCATATTCATAACTGATCCTTCGGTCGATTATAAGGCTCTTCAGGAACTTGCAAAGAAATCCACCGCTGCGATAGGGACTCTTACGCATATACTCGAAGGCCTTCCGACAGACTGCTCGGTATGTGCTTTGAAGGACATCTGCGATGAGGTCGAGGGGATGAAGGAGCTGCACTTCGGTGTAGGAGACAAGAGCGAAAAGCACTGATAAAACGTAAAAGAAAACCTGCTTCGTGCAGGTTTTCTTTTTGTACATTGATTAACTTACCGAATAGTGCTAAAATCAATTGATATTTTCTGAGAAAAGAAGCGGAAGGGGATAGTGTTATGATAGCGGTAGGCAGCGATCACGGCGGTTTTGAGCTTAAGAACGCCATATGCAGGCATCTTGAAGATCGCGGTATGGAATATAAGGATTTTGGTACATATTCAAACACGAGCTGCGACTATCCTGATTACGGGAAAGCCGTTGCAAAGGCGGTTGCGTCAGGAGAATTTGAATATGGAATACTCATTTGCGGTACCGGCATAGGTATATCCATTACTGCCAACAAGGTGCACGGCATAAGGGCCGCCCTGTGTGGCGACTGCTTTTCAGCCGAAGCTACCCGGCTTCATAACGATGCAAATATCCTTGCACTTGGAGCAAGAGTGACGGGGGAAGGCCTTGCACTCAAGATAGTCGATACATTCCTTGACACGCCTTTTTCCAACGATGAAAGACACATCCGCCGCATCAATAAGATAGAGGAATAATGACCGGAGGCTCGCACTTTGGCAAAAAATAAAAAGTTCTATAAAGGAAAAAGAAAAAGGAAGAATTACGCATTTATCCCTATCGTCGCTTTTATGCTCCTTGCGGTGGTGGTGATCGTTCTCTTTTACGGTATGCAGAAATATGCCGTTATCACCAAGGAGGATGTTGCTGTCGAACTCCCGTATATGAAAACAGACAATACTGTCATAGATGAGTACGGGCACGAGGTCAAGGTGTTCGACAAGGTGGAGACAACAGTCACCTTCAAGCAGAGGGACTACTCATCTGTTACCCCTGTTGCGGGCAAGGATGCCGGTGAGCTCAGGGCGATTTTTGTAAGTGCCGGAGAGGCAACAAGAGAGAAAATACTTGAGTATGATGCAAGACTCTCATCCGGCAATGCTCTCGTTATAGAGATGAAACCCAGAGAAGGCAATCTCAAATGGTATTCAAACTCCGTTCTGGCCCAGAGCTACGGCGTTTCCAGCGAGTTTCAGCAGACGGCGGATATAAAGGAAGCTGTTGCCACTGTAAAGGAAAACGGGCATTATATAGTTGCGCAGATCAGCTGCTGCATTGATAACATGCTTCCGTCCAGAAGCACTTCTGTGGCGCTCACGAGCATGTATGGCACATACTATACAAACGATCTCGGTGTGTGGATGGATCCGTACAATATGAACGTGAGAAACTACATAGTTGAACTTGCAGGCGAACTGTATGAAATGGGCTTCGACGAGGTGGTCCTTGCGGATCTCCGGCATCCTGAGCTGGACAAGGAGAAGGAAGAATGGGTGTTCTATAACCGCGATATGTCAACGGATCAGGATCCGGTGGATGCGATATGCGGTTTTGCGGTCTATGTCGCGGATAAGCTTGCCGATCGTAAAGGCCTGCTGTCGGCATATGTGGACAGCGTTAAATCACTTGTGAAGGCCGATGATGCAACAGGGCAGAATGCAGTTCTCTTTTTCAAGATTTTCGACAGGGTATATTACCGAACCGATAAATATACCTATACATATAACTATCAGGACATAGAACCCAGCGTTACGATAGGAGATCCGCACAACCGGTTCATCCCTGTTGTAGAAAACTACCTGCCGGAGAACACATCATGGGTATATATTGATACCGTGTCGGAGTGAATCGTTATAATACTGAATTATCAGGATAAGGGCAGCAGGATCATTTTCGTATCTGTCGCTGTCCGCTTCCTGCTTTATAATGCAAAGAATACTTGAGAGCATTTGTGATAGATGAAGAGAAGACCACACATAATACTCATTTTAATAGCATGCCTGTTGATGGAAGCATGCGGGCGGAGTTCCTCCTCATCTGCAGAGCCGCCTGTCGAGACAACTGCTGAGCCGCCTGTATTCATTGGAGAGACTGTGAACAGCGCCGCTGATTTAAAGGACGCTTATCCTGACTATACAGGAAAAATAATGATATCTGAGGTAATGCCGAAGAACAGGACCACTTCTGTTGACGGACGTCTCGACGACTGGGTGGAGCTCGTCAACCGCTCGGATGAATCTGTTTTGCTTGATGACTGGCAGCTTAAAAGCAAAACATCTTTTGACCTTTCCGGGCAGTAAATAGGCCCGGGCGAACGACTGTTCATTTTTT
>CACYDX010000092.1 GCA_902773255.1 Oscillospiraceae bacterium | reverse complement strand
TTCGCCCACAGCGCCAATACTGTATATACTCAGAAGATCTACAGCTACTATACAGAGACCGTCATCAACGATGCGATCGTTGACCTGATGAGAGAGAAAAACATAGGCAAGGAGACCGCCAAGCAGCTCATATACGGCGGCGGCTATCAGATATACAGCTGCCTTGATCCCGAGATACAGGGATATGTCGATGATTATTACGCAGATCTTTCCAATTTTGCGACAAAAGGCTCAAGCCAGCAGCTTCAGAGCGCCATTGTGATAGTTGACCCGTATAACGGCGATATAAAGGCTCTGTGCGGAGGTGTGGGCACTAAGACTCAGAACTTTCCGCTTAACAGGGCTTCCGACTCAACACGGCCATCCGGTTCAGCTATAAAGCCTCTGGCTTCATACGGCCCCGCCGTTGAGATCGGTCTTATCACGCCCAATACCCTCGTGAATGATTCCCCGGACATCAGGTTAACAGGCACCGACTGGTATCCCCATAACTATGACAGCAACGGATATATGGGGATCGTGACCATCCAGACTGCACTCATCAATTCGATCAACACCGTAGCCGCCCAGATAGTGGATAAGCTCACACCCCAATATTGCTATGATTTTCTTGTTGACCGCCTCGGCTTTACCACTCTCGTTGAAGGTTCTGATAATTCGTACGCTCCCATGGCAGTCGGCCAGCAGACCAACGGCGTTACGGTAAGAGAGATGGCGCAGGCGTATTCAGCCTTCGTAAACGACGGCGTATTCACATACTCACGAACCTATTCCCTTATAACCGATAAATTCGGCAACACCGTTATCGATAACACATCCGATACAATACAGGCCTTCTCCGACAACACTGCGCATGTTATGACATATATGATGAAAGGTGTTGTCGACTCCGGCACAGGCGGTGCGGCACAGCTTCCCAACATGCCGGTTGCCGGCAAGACCGGCACCTCCGGCGATCACATGGACCGCTGGTTCGTCGGCTGTACCCCGTATTATGTAGCCGCGATTTGGACCGGTTATGACACTCCGGAATATATCAATGTTTCCGGGAATCCCTGCTGCAGGATATTCGGCAGCATAATGACCAAGGTGCATGAAGGCATGGCATACAAAACATTCGTCTATCCGTTCATAGGCGGCGACACCTATGCCTTCGGAGATCTGCGCGAGGCATATGCCATGCAGGAAGCTGCCAAGGCAATGCCGTCAGGTGGAGGCCTTTTCGGTTTCGGCTGATATTCACAACAAATTAACTGTTGACAATATAAATAATTTATGGTAACATTTCGGTTACATATGGAGGTAAAGTTATGGCAAAAGATCTTATATACAAAGGACATCCCCTCCAGAGAAAGGATAATATCATCTATTACGGCAGCTTTGCAGATCCTTATGTGATAATGATGCAGATCCTTGATACCAAAAAGGTCGGCGACCTTGATGTTGCCACAAAGGTCTCGGTGCAGCTCCAGCTCACCGATCCTTCCGTTAAATCAAGGGACAGAATCGTTAAAAAAACTGAAAAGGACAGTCTTTATGCCGCAATAGACGTTGCCGCGATATGGCTTGAAAGGTCACTTGCCGGAAGGTAACGATTAAGGAAAGGCTTATGCGAAAACAAATAATACGGTTTCTCATTCTGGCCTCACTTATCTGTCTTGCACTGGCTGTTACAGCATTCGCTGATGATGCTACCGTCACCGGCGACGATGTCAATATGCGTTCCGGCCCCGGAACAAATTATGACATCATAGCCTGCCTTGAAAAAGGCGCCACTGTTACAGTGAACGACTGTTCCAACTACTACTGGTACAATGTTACATACAATGGCAGAACGGGATTCATGTCCTCCTCCTATCTTAAGATCAGTCCTGCCCCCGTCGCTGAACAGGTAACAGAAAGTGCAACACAGAACGGCTACATCAATGCTATGTATGTCCGTTTCCGCAGCGGACCGGGGACGGGGTATTCCGTTCTGGGTGAGTATAAGTCGGGAACAAAACTCACGATCACCGGAAGTTCCGGAGACTGGACACAGGTAAACATCAACGGGAAAGACGGCTATGTATATAGTTCTTATATCTCTGTTGAAGAACCCGCAGCCGTTGCACAGCCCGTTCAGGAACAGCCGCAGCAGGCTGAGCTGCCTGTTCAGGAGCAGTCCGTTCAGCAGCAGCCTGCATATCAGGTTACTGCGCAGAACGAACGCACAGGGACTATCAGCGGCAACTATGTTCGTTTCCGCACAGGACCGGGAACAAATTATACGATCATAACGAGCTGTAATTCCGGAACTCCTCTTACCTTAAAGGGAAAAAGCGGAAGCTGGTATCAGGTCGTCATCAACGGGACGGAAGGTTTTGTCTACAGTGACTATGTCAAACTTGACACTGTTCAGCAAGCGCCTGCAGCAGAACAGCCGGCGCAGCAGACTGAAGTCCCCGCCGAAACAGCGCCTGTCAGCACAGCTTCCGAAATAACCGGTTATATAAGAGGCAACAGTGTGCGTTTCCGTGCAGGCGCCTCCACTAACACGCAGATAATAGCAGAATACAACTCAGGCACCCCCCTTAAGGTAACCGGCCATTCCGGCTCATGGACAAAGTGCGTCATTAACGGTAAAGAGGGTTTCGTATACAGTGACTATGTCACTGAGGACAAGCCTGCTGTAAGCAATGAGGGTTCGGACACCGGCAAGCAGATCGCAACATTTGCCCTTCAGTATCTCGGATATCCGTATAAATGGGCCGGAAGCTCTCCCGAGACAGGTTTTGACTGCTCCGGATTCGTTTATTACGTTTATAAGCAGTTTGGATATACTATCCAGCGCGTTGCCTGCAATCAGGCAAACGAGGGCGTACATGTGGATCACTCTGACATTCAGCCCGGAGATATCCTCTGCTTCTACTCAGGTGACAATTATATTGGTCATTCCGGCATATATATCGGAAACGGCCAGTTCATCCACTCGTCGACCGAGACCACCGGTGTTATAATCTCCGATCTCAACACCGACGCCTACGAGGCGAGGCGATTGGTATAAAAAGCACTGCATGAATCTATAGTGATAATCAATAAAGAGTTTCCCGCAAAGCATGGTCTTTGCGGGAAACTTTTTGTCTTTTCACTATAGATTTGTGTTGTTTTTATGATATAATGAAAATCGTTAAAAATTCAATTATCGGAGGAACGATTATTATATGAAGAAGGTACAGTTTACAGAGACAGTTCTTCGTGATGCAAGCCAGTCTCTCATAGCGACCCGCCTTCCCTACAGCAAAATGGAGCCGATCCTCGAAACCATGAACAAGGCCGGTTACTATTCTGCAGAGGTCTGGGGCGGAGCCACTTTTGACGTCTGCCTTCGCTTCCTTAACGAAGATCCCTGGGAAAGACTCAGAAAGATCCGTGAGCATATGCCCGACACGAAGCTCCAGATGCTCCTTCGCGGGCAGAACATCCTCGGTTATAAACACTATCCCGATGATATAGTCCGCCGCTTTGTCCGCTGCTCGGTCAAGAACGGCATAGACATCATCCGTATCTTTGACGCGCTCAACGACATCAACAACCTGAAGGTCGCAGTCGAAGAGGCTGTCAACAGCGGCGCAATGGCCTCCGCCGCCATCTCCTATACCATAAGCCCCGTACATACCCTTGAGAAGTATGTGAGCATGGTAAAGGAACTTGCCGCAATGGGCGTCGGTTCCATCTGCATCAAGGACATGGCCGGCATCCTCACCCCGCAGAACGCCTATGATCTCGTGGCTGCCATCAAGGACGCCGTGGATCTTCCCGTTGTTATGCACACCCACTGCACCACAGGCCTTGCATTCATGACATACCTGAAAGGCATCGAGGCCGGCGCGGACGTTATCGACACCGCTATCTCCCCGTTCTCCGGCGGCACTTCACAGCCCGCCACCGAGACCCTGTACTACACTCTCCGTGAGATGGGATATGACACCGGTCTGGATGAAGACAGCATCAACAAGATGGCTGACTACTTCAAGCCCATCCGTGCAGGATATCTTGCGGACGGCACTCTTAACCCCGTCTCTCTCACAACAGATACCCGCTGCCTCACTTACCAGATCCCCGGCGGAATGCTCTCAAACCTGCTCAGCCAGCTCAAGAGCCTCAACGCTTCTGATAAATTCGAGGAAGCTCTGGTGGAGACGCCCAAGGTCCGCGAGGATATGGGCTTTCCCCCGCTGGTCACTCCGACAAGCCAGCTGATAGGGACCCAGGCTGTTCAGAACGTTCTTGCCGGTGAAAGGTACAAAAACGTCGGTGCAGAACTCAAGGCATACTGCCGCGGTGAATACGGCAGGACCCCCGCTCCGATCAATCCCGAGATCCGCGATAAGATCCTTGCCGGTGAAAAGCCCCTTGAGGTCCGCTATGCCGATACTCTCCCGACAGATACCTTTGAAAAGGCACAGGAGAAGCTGGGCGATACTGCAAGATGCGAAGAGGACGTCCTCAGTTATATAGCCTTCCCGCAGGTCGCCGAAAGCTTCTTTGAAAAACGCCGCGAAGCTGAAGAAAAGGTCGTGCGCTATACGATCACGGAGGCTTAAGATATGAATGATCTTGTTAATCTTGCGATCGGTGATGCCGCGCTCATAGGCGTGCTCGGATACCTCGTGGTCTTTCTGGGGCTCGTTCTTCTTATGATCGTTGTCATCATTCTTACAAAAGTAATGATCGCCAAGTCCAAAAAGGCAGCTGCGGCTGTTCCCGCCGCTGAAGCCGCTCCTGCAGCAGAGCCTGTTAAAGCCGCTCCCGCACCTGGGTCCGCCGGCGATCTCAAGCTTTATGACACCGACCCGAAGGACGCAGCCATAATAATGGCGATAGTTGCGGATTCTCTCGGCAAGCCCCTCAATGAGCTTCGTTTCAAGTCTATCAAGGAGGTTAAGGAATAATGAAATATAAAGTCACTCTCAACAACAGAGTATATGAGGTAGAGGTAGACGCAGGCGAGGCCATGCTCGTTGACGAATACGAGGCTCTTGCACCTGCCGCTCCTGCACCGGCTGTCGTTGCTGCTCCCGCTGCTCCTGCAGCCGCTCCCGTCCCGGCAGCTCCTGCCGCTCCCGCCGCTCCGGGTCTTGCCGCCGGTGAGGTAGTAAAATCTCCGATGCCCGGCAATATCCTCAAGATAAATGTTACTGCCGGCCAGAAGGTAAATGAAGGCGACGTGCTCATAATCCTTGAAGCCATGAAGATGGAAAACGAGATCACGGCAACCAAGGCCGGAACCGTTGCCCAGGTAGTCGTGACAAAAGGACAGGTCGTTGAAACTGGTTCTCCTCTCGCAGTCATCGCATAAGGGGGCAGCCTGATGGATATATTAGCTACTCTTCAGAAGCTTGCGCTTGAATCCGGTTTTGCCGGTTTCTTCAT
>CACYDX010000091.1 GCA_902773255.1 Oscillospiraceae bacterium | reverse complement strand
TATTGCGGCGATCTTTACCCCGCCGTTGGATTTGTTGTAAAGATTGGCAGCAGCGTTTACGGGAAGCGCAAGCACATCCAGTTCTCCTTTGAGGAGCTTCGGCGTGAGCTCATCGGCAGCTGCGGCCATAGTGAATTCATAGCTGTTCGCAGTGAGTCCCTTGTCTATATCGTCGATCAGCTTGACCATGCCGATGGTCGTTGCGCCTTTCAGCGCCCCTATTCGTATCGTAACAGGCTCCGCCTGCTCTTCAACGGGC
Organism: Oscillospiraceae bacterium; assembly: GCA_902773255.1. Classification (GTDB taxonomy): domain Bacteria; phylum Bacillota; class Clostridia; order Oscillospirales; family Oscillospiraceae; genus Limivicinus. The sequence goes on along the minus strand of CACYDX010000091.1, from coordinate 4,126 downwards.
TCTTCAGCCGGTGCTTCTGCGGGTGTTTCCTCAGCAGGAGCAGCCTCCTCCGTCTTCTCCGCTGCGGGAGCCGCCGCCGGAACAGAGCCGCAGGCGCTCAAAAGCGCCGAAAGCATAAGCACTGCCAATATCAATGCAAGTATCTTTTTCATGTGTTTATCTCCTTTGTTCTGATTTCTAAAGGAGTATAACACAAATGCAGTCCACGTTTTGTTGCAGATGCAACAAAACGCATCGTCGATATCAACAATCTTTCTTCAGGATCCTGAATGTTTCCTTATGATAATCGATAAGCCCCTCCGCTTTCATCTTTGAAAGCTCCCGTGACATGGCGCTTCTGTCCGCGCCTATATAAGCCGCCATATCCTCCCTGTTGAACGGCACCTCGAATGTGTCGCTCCCGGCGACCGAATACGAGCTGAAGAGCGTTATGAGCTTTTCTCTGATGGAAAGCTTGGAAAGGATCTGGATCCTGGTGTTCATCGAGAGGGCTCTTTCTGCTATCATCGCTGTGAACCTGCTCCTCAGTTTTGCCGGCAGCTCATCATTACCCGCCGTGAAAAGCTCATATGGGCAGAGCCAGAGGATGCGCGCCTCTTCCGTGGCAACGATGTAAACAGGAGACTCCGCTGTATGCAGGAAGCACAGTGATTCGCCAAAGGCTCCTCCGGCTGTCACATTTGCCATGATCATCCTGTTTCCGTCTATATCGTCCATACAGACCTGGATCTTGCCTGCTATCACCAGACCGAATCTCTCCACCGGCTGCCCGAGGTGAAGGAGGAAAGCGCCTCTGGGATAATCAGTGCTCACGGCTTTCATCCGGGTCAAAGCCTCGTCGAGCTCACTGCCCTCCATTCCTTCAAACAGCGTGGTCTCCATGAGTTGCTTTCTGTTTTTTTCTATAAGTTCTTTCATAACTGCTCTCATTCAAACGTTTTTGTCCATTATATACCATTTCCGCGCTTTTCACAAAGGTCCGGCAGACTTTAAGTCCCCGCCCCTCACGATCCTGTTGTAAATCGGACCTTTTTGCTGTATATTACTATACATCATTTATCGTTCGGGAGTATTTTTATGGACAACAGGCCGGTGGGAATATTCGATTCGGGCTTCGGCGGGCTCTCGGCTCTTGCCGAGTTCAGAAAGCTGATGCCGGATGAGGATATAGTTTTCTTCGGCGATAACGGCCGTGTTCCCTATGGCTCAAAGAGCCGTGCGGAACTGATGGACTGTGCCCGGAACAACATCGGCTTCCTTACCCGGCATGGTGCCAAGGCGATACTTGCCGCCTGCGGCACCTGCTCTCTCGTTGTTGGAGATGTGCTTTCTGCGAGCGCGGTAAAGTGCTGCGACGTGCTCTCCCCTTCCGTTGAACTGATAAGGTCTCTTGATGAGGACGGTCCGCTCGGAATAATCGCCACCCAGGCTTCCATCGATTCCCGGGGCTACGAAAAGGCGCTTAGAAAAGCCGGGATAAAAAGAGAGATCATATCCGTACCCTGCCCGGATTTCGTCACTCTCATCGAGGCAGGTATTCCATATTCGGACAGCCGGATAAAGGACGCGGTGGCGAAATATCTCGCCCCGATAAGATCCGCCAGAGCCACCACCCTCCTTCTCGGATGCACACATTACGGAATAATTGAACCATCTCTCAGGGAATATATCGGGGGGGGAACGGAGATAGTGTCCGCTTCAGCCTGCGGGGCAAAGTCGCTCGCAAAGCATATTTCAACAGGAGGCATGACCGGCGGCAGCGGGAAAGCTGAGTTTTACACCAGCGGCGATGCTGAGATGTTCAGAGAGACGGCTTCCATGATTCTCGGATACGATATCGGCGAAGTGATCTCCATTCCAAAATGGGAGAACGAATGATGTCCGTTAACTCCTCATCATACTTCTGCAATAAAGACTGCGAATACTTCCCCTGCCACAGCGGCGCAGACGAGGAGTTTTTCAACTGCCTCTTCTGCTACTGCCCGCTCTATGCTCTGGGAAGCCGCTGCGGCGGCAGCTTCCGCTATCTGGATAACGGGATAAAGGACTGCTCAGATTGTCTCCTGCCCCATTCAAAAGGCGGATACGAGAAAGTGATCGTAAAATACAAGCTCCTTGCGGAGCTGGCAAAAGAAAGATAACGCCCCGAACCGGTCGGGGCGTTTGATTTTTATATGTCGGGACGTTTTATTATCAGGCAGCAAGCTCCTGCGTTTTACGCTTCAGCAGGATGATGAATCCAGGCAGGAGCAGCAGTGTCGCCAGGATCCAGGCCACTATATGGATGAAGCACAGGCCGGTAAATCCGAAGACCCGGGCAAGGAACACTGCGACAAATGTTCGTCCTATCATCTCGATCACTCCGCAGATAACGGAGATCCCGGGATAGCCCAGACCAAGCAGGGATGAACGGAGAGTGAGTATGGAACCGTAAAGGATATTGGCCGATACAGTTATGGTCACAAAGCGCAGAGCGCTAACAGTCGCATCCGTTTCCGCGGTATCGATGAACAGGCCGACCAGTGAGCTGCCTCCAGTATGGATTATCACGTTGGATACGATCCACCATCCGGCGCAAAGCAGCAGAGCCGTTATCATGCCTTTTCTGACCCTGTCCATCTTTCTGGCGCCTGTATTCTGCCCGGTATAGGAAGCCATCGTCTGCCCCAGCGCATCCATCGGGCAGCCGAGGACTCCGTGGATCTTCTGCCCCGAAGCGACTCCCGCCGCGACAGCCGTGCCGAAACCGTTCACCGCCCACTGGACGAACATTGCTCCTATTGCGGTTATGAAAAGGTTAAGCATCATCGGGAAGCCATACCGCGAGAGCTCTTTCATGACCACGATATCCGCTTTTCTCTCATCCGGCTCCATCTTCAGCACCGGATACTTCCGGAGGCTCAGGAGGCACGCGCAGCCTGAAGCGGCCTGGGATACCACAGTTGCAAGCGCGGCGCCTGCCGTGCCCATTTTGAAGGTGATCATAAACAAAAGATCGAGAAACACATTCAGAATGGATGCGACGATCAGGAAAAACACCGGCGTGCGGCTGTTGCCCAGCGAGCGCATTATCCCGGACGTCATGTTATAAAGGAATGTGAACGGAATGCCTGCGAATATCACTATCAGATAGCTGTAAGCATATTTGAAGGCCTCAACCGGCGTATTCACCAGGCGGAGCAGCGGCCTGCACAGCAGCATCGTGACGATGACAAGAATCGCCGCTATCCCGATGCAGAGCCATGCCGTGTTCGCCACATTCCGCCTCAGCTCCCTTTCATCTCCCGACCCAAAGCGCTGGGCGACCGGGATGGCAAAGCCGTTACAAAGCCCCATCACAGGCGACACCATCAGGAAAAACACCGCCCCTGCCGATCCTACACCGGCCAGCTGGTTGACCCCGAGATACCTTCCGACTATCGCCGTGTCCACAACATTATATACCTGCTGGAACAGCGCTCCAAGCAGGATCGGTATGGTAAATGACAGGATACACTTTAATATTGAGCCTTTAGTCAGGTCCTTTGTCATATTCTGCTTCTCTTTCTCTTCAGTATCAGTCCGCCGCTTTTTGTTAATATTATCATAACATATGTTAAATTGGAATTCCACCTGTTTTTCAAGCGAATCAAACCTCTTCGCAGGTGAAGAAAACGCTGTTTTTTTGAGCAGGGTACATTTTCTTCTTGACTTTCACATTCTCATGTGATAGTCTGAATAAGCTTTCAAAAGCGATATATCGCGGGGTAGAGCAGCTGGTAGCTCGTCGGGCTCATAACCCGGAGGTCGTTGGTTCGAATCCTTCCCCCGCAACCAATGCAAAAGCCTTGATTTTCTAATGAATCAAGGCTTTTTTGCGTTTTATACATTTTACTTTCGATTAAGCTGCAGTTATAAAAGAATATTTTCAGCTGTACATATCCTTGCTCCTGCTGTAAATATGACCCTTGGGATGGTTTTGAACTGCAGAATTTCAACGAAGGCGGAAAAATGAATCTTATTTCCTTACTGTTTCAAAATAATAAACAGACTCCTGAATCTCCCTCGCTACCATCATGGAGTGATACGGTATCCATTATGTATAACAAGCAGCTTGACTGTTTCGGTGATGAATTGATCGACGTTC
>CACYDX010000090.1 GCA_902773255.1 Oscillospiraceae bacterium | reverse complement strand
GCAGCGACATTGGTAACGGTGAATATCGGCGCAAGCTCATGCTGACAGGGCGCCACCTCGTTGTGCTCGGTCTTGGCAAATATGCCGAGCTTCCACAGCTCATCGTCCAGATCTTCCATGAAGGCCTTCACGCGGGGCTTGATGGCGCCGAAATAATGGTCCTCAAGTTCCTGACCTTTAGGCGGCTTTGCCCCAAAAAGCGTGCGTCCGGTATAGATCAGGTCCTTGCGCTTGAGATACATATCCCTGTCGACGAGGAAATATTCCTGTTCCGGTCCGACATTGGTAACTACGCGCCTGACATCGGCATTGCCGAAGAGATGCAGCACCCTGAGCGCCTCCCGGTTCAACGCCTCCATACTGCGAAGCAGAGGGGTTTTCTTATCCAGCGCCTCGCCTCCATAGGAACAGAAAGCCGTAGGTATGCAGAGGGTCTTTTCCTTTATAAATGCATATGATGTGGGATCCCAGGCGGTATAGCCTCTTGCCTCAAATGTGGCTCGAAGGCCTCCGGAAGGAAAGCTGGATGCGTCAGGCTCGCCCGTGATCAGCTCCTTGCCGGAGAACTTCATGATCACATGGCTGTCCGGTGCAGGAGAGATAAAACCATCGTGTTTCTCTGCAGTGATACCGGTCAGCGGCTGGAACCAGTGAGTAAAATGTGTAGCTCCGTTTTCGACAGCCCAGGCGCACATCGCATCCGCAACCGCGTTAGCGACGGACAGGTCCAGTTTTTTGCCCTTGCGGATTGTCTCCTTGAGGCTGTGGTATACTTCGGCAGAAAGCCGTGCGCGCATGACTTTGTCATCAAACACCATGCTTCCGAACATTTCCGGCAATGTACTCATACTTTTTCCCTCCTTCAAAATCAGCAGGCTGCCGTCTGAATTGCAGAGGCGGCAGCCGGGATCGGTGATGCGCATTGTCTAAAAAATATGAAGTGAGGATAGCACAAATAAAAACAATATGGAAATATAAAAACAACACTGATAATGATATAAAAAAAGTATAATAACAAAGCTCTTACCAATCCGTTGCACGCAGAAGCAACAGCAGGTATAATAAGAACAGCAATGACCAGGGAGACTTTTGAGCATGTGCTGCAGATACTACATGGAAGGCAGAGAACCTGACGGGAAGCTTGCCGCTATAGTCGATATGATGGAGAAAAACTGGCCCGGAGCATACAGGACCGGTGAGATCTTCCCCGGTGACACAGCTCCGGCTATCATAGCTGCCGGCGGGAAAATAAAAGCCGTTCCTGCCGTATTCGGATTTCCGGGTTTTGAAAACGGCAAGCAGCTTCTGAACGCAAGGTCTGAAACGGCAGCGTCAAAACGCAGTTTTGCCGAAAGCCTGAGATCAAGGCGGATAATTCTGCCGGCCACCGAGTTTTATGAATGGAGCCGCGGCTCAGACAGAACGAAATACAGTTTCAGGGCGGGATCCGGCCATGCGCTGTATCTGTGCGGGATATACAGGGTCGTGGAGGATCACCTTTGTTTCGTTATACTGACGCGGGAGGCAGAAGGTCCGATAGCTGAAATACATGACAGGATGCCGGTGATAGCCTCAGAAAGCGAGGTGCGTCCATATCTGACAGACTATGAAAGCGCGCTGGCCATAATCGCAGCGGAGGCGCCGGAGCTCATACGGGAGAATGCCAAACAGCATAACTCTACGGACCGGTCGGAGGAAAAAGGATGACGGAAACGAAAATATACGTAGGTCTGAACGACGGCTACACGCTCAAGCAGGAGCATGATACGGAAAAATACATCAGCATACTCAAGGACGTATGCCGAAGTTACAGGATACCCTTCTCATTTTCCCTTGCTCAGGGCGGATATATGCACGAGAACGGCGAATACACGCAGGAGCTTACGCTCGTGATATCTCTGATGGACACTGATAAAGCAACTGTAGACGAGGTGGCAAAGGATTTGTGCGCCTTTTTCAATCAGGAGTCCGTGCTGATAACCGAGGGCAAAGTTGAGTCCTATTTCATCAGGGAATCACTCGGGACCGGAGAATAAGCGTGAACGCTGCCATTGAAAACGCTGCAAAAGAGGTTTGGCCGTGATCAGGGACATTATGAAAGACCCCATATTTCTGGCGCACAAGTCCGCGCCTGCAACTGAGGCAGACATGCATGTCGCACAGGATCTGCGCGACACACTCGCAGCGCACCGTGACGGCTGCGTGGGAATGGCAGCCAACATGATAGGCGTGCTGAAAAGGATAATAATCTTCGATGACAACGGCAGTTTTACAGTGATGTTCAACCCCGAGATAATCAAATCCTCCGGTCAGTATGAAGCGGAAGAGGGCTGCCTTTCCCTCACGGGAACGAGGAAGGTAAAACGTTTCCGCTCGATAAAGGTCAAATACCTGAACGAGAGCTTTGAGCCAAGACTGAAAACTTATACAGGCTGGACGGCGGAAATAATCCAGCATGAGATAGACCACTGTAACGGCATTCTGATCTGAGCGATATTTTTCACGGGAGCGATTATTTCCATGCCGGATGAAAGATGCAAAACGAAATACCCGCTGGTGCTGATACACGGAGCCGGCTTTCGCGACCTGAAATGGCCGGTGTACTGGGGAAGGATCCCCGGGGCGCTTGAAGCGCACGGAGCGAAGATATATTACGGGCTGCAGGACTGCTGGGCAAGCATTGAGACGAACGCAGCAGCCGTTGCGAAACGGATAGATGAGATCCTTGAGGAAACAGGTGCTGAGAAAGTGAACCTGATAGCTCACTCAAAGGGCGGGCTGGAGGCACGGATGGTTGCCTCTTCGCTGGGCTACGGTGACAAAACAGCGAGCATCACGACGATCGCCACACCGCACCGCGGCTCCAAGACCATAGATCAGCTTCTGACTCTCCCCAGGGGATTGTTCAGGCTCGCGGCATTCGCCGTTGACAACTGGATAAAGGTAATCGGTGATAAGAAACCGGATTTTCTGAAGGTATGCGAAGGCTTCACCACATCCGCAATGGAATGCTTCAACCGCGACAATCCGGATGTGCCGGAAGTGTTCTATCAAAGCTTCGCCTGTGTGATGTCACATCCTTTTTCCGACATCAACCTCTCCACAGCCAACTTCGTGCTGAACAGGATAGAAGGGCCGAATGACGGGCTGGTCTCAGTGAAGTCCGCCTCATGGGGCGAGATCACACATATACTGCGCTCGGGAGTTTTCCGCGGGATATCACATTTGGACGCTATAGATCTGAGGCGGATGCCTTTTTCGCGAAAGAAAAACACCGGTGTTTCGGATATCTGCGATGTATATGTGGAAATAGCGGAAGATCTGAAGAGAAGAGGTTACTGACAGCCGGACCGCATGACCGGCGTTCACATTCCCAGCACGGAATTAACTGCATAACATGAGAAAAGAGCCGCAAACGCGGCTCTTTTCTTAAATAATTATTTAACTTCCCAGATAAGCCTTTCGGACATCATCGTTCGTGAGCAGTTCTTTTCCGGTGCCTGAGAGACCGATGCGTCCGGTTTCGAGAACATAGGCATAGTCTGCTACCTTCAGCGCCATATTGGCGTTCTGCTCTATGAGCAGGACCGTTACACCCTGAGCATTGATCTCGCGGATAATATCAAAGATGCCACGTACAACAAGCGGCGCCAGACCGAGGGACGGCTCGTCCATCATTATGAGCTTAGGTCTGCTCATCAGCGCGCGGGCGACCGCGAGCATCTGCTGCTCGCCGCCGGAAAGCGTGCCTCCGGGCTGCCATGTGCGCTCCTTAAGACGTGGGAAGAGGTCATACACCCACTGAAAGTCGGCAAAAATATCATCGTTGCGAAGATAGGCTCCGACGCGGAGGTTTTCCTGAACAGTGAGATCCGGGAATATGCGGCGGCCTTCGGGCACAAGGGTGATGCCCTTGCGGACGATAACGTTGGTATCGCAGTTGGTGATATCGTCGCCGCGAAAGATTATCTTGCCGGAAGCGGGCTTAACGAGCCCTGCGATGGTGCGCAGTGTGGAGCTCTTGCCGGCTCCGTTGGCGCCGATGAGAGTTACTATGCTCCCCTCTTCAACATCGAAAGAGATACCCTTTACGGCCTCGATGCCGCCGTAGTTGACCTTAAGGTCCTTGATCGAAAGAATAGTCTCACTCATCTTCTGCCACCCCCAGATATGCCTCGATGACCTTCGGGTTAGCCTGGACCTCGGCGGGAGTGCCGGTAGCGATGAGCTTTCCGAAGTCAATTACATAGATCCTGTCGGAAAAACGCATGACCAGATCCATATGGTGCTCGATCATAAAGATCGTAAGGTCATATTTGTTCTTTATCTGAACTATGAACTGTCCGAGTTCCTCGGTCTCCTGCGGATTCATGCCGGCTGCAGGTTCGTCGAGAAGAAGGAGTTTCGGATCGGTGGCGAGGGCCCGGGCTATCTCCAGACGGCGCTGGAGACCGTAAGGCAGAGAAGTGGCCAGATCGTCCTTGAACTGGAGAAGATTCTGCTCCTCCAGAAGGGCGAGGGTCTCCTCGCGCATACGTCGCTCCTCAGCGGCGTTGAGCCGGAAGGTGGCGGTGAATACGTTCTGCTTTGCCCTCATGTGCTTGGCGGTGAGGACATTTTCAAACACGGTCATGCTCTTCCAGAGACGGATGTTCTGGAATGTACGGGCTATGCCGAGTTTCGTTATCTGGTCGGGAGTGGGATCGACAGGTTTTACATTTACATATTTCTCGGAATTCATGCCCTGATAGGCGTTTTTCATTTTACCGGTTGGATGATTTGCCACTATAAGCTTGTCCTCATAGTAGACAAGGCCGTTTGTGGGCTCATAAACACCGGTGATGCAGTTGAAGGCTGTAGTCTTCCCTGCTCCATTGGGGCCAATGAGCGCTACGATCTCACCGCGGTCCACTTCCAGAGAGAGGTTGTTTACTGCAACGACGCCGCCGAACTGCATCGTCACATTTTCCATGCGAAGCACCTGATCAGGCATCGCCGCTCACCTCCTCCGAGACAGCCGGCTTTTTCCTTCGCGATACGAGGCCGAAGGGATCCCTGAAGAAAGCCCTCGCCCGTGCCCAGGAAAACTCGCGCTCGCCCATAATTCCCTTTGAGAAGAAGAGGACTATGATCATGATTATTATGGAGAACACGACCTTGCGGAAACCGGAACGCAGGATATTGAGGCCCAGAATATTGTTGGAGGATTCATCGAGGAAGCGAAGCCACCACTCATTGCAGGCAATGAACAGGAATGACGCGATGCAGGAGCCTGTGACGGAGCCTATGCCGCCGATGACGACTATGAGGAGGATCTCATAGGTCATGGCCGTTTTAAACTGTGCGGCCTGAACCGTATACTGGAACATGGCAAGCAGCGCGCCGGAGATGCCGGCAAAGAAGGAGCTTATCACAAAGCTCATTTCCTTGTGCTTGAAGAGGTTTATGCCCATGGCCTCAGCCGCGATCTCATCATCGCGGATGGCCTTGAAGGCACGTCCGTAGGACGAATTGATAAGCAGAACTATTATCGCGATGCAGATGCCCGCCACGAGGAAGCAGAACAGCGTTGGCGGGAACGGTATGTTCGTGAAGGGGATCTTCACTTTCGTAAGGTCCTTGTACTGACGGAGAACGTTGGCGCCGTTGGTGACAGGCCCCATGGCGTCCCACTGGAAGAATGCGCGGAAGATCTCCGCGAAGCCGAGAGTGGCTATAGCGAGATAGTCGCTCTTCAGGCGGAGCACCGGCAGACCTATGAGCGCCGCAAATACGGCAGCAAAAAGACCTGCAAGGAGCAGAGCCGGGAAGATGCCGAGTTCGAGGCTGATGGCACAGTCATAATACTTATATACAGTATCTCCCAGCTTTACTGCAGTGGGCATGGAGAAAATGGCATAGGTATAGGCGCCGATGAGCATGAAGCCCGCCTGGCCGAGGGAGAAAAGACCCGTGAAACCGTTGAGCAGGTTCATGGAAACAGCGACGAGGGCATAGATCATGCCCTTTTTTAGCACAGTGAAGAGAATGGAAGTGCTCTTCATCGTGAGTTCCATCACTATGAGCACAACGAGCATCACTGCTATGGCAATAAGGGTGCAGAGCGCATCCTTCTTTTTTTCGTTTTTCAGCTTCATCCGGCTCACCTCACACCTTGTCAGTGGCCTTTTCACCGAAGAGGCCTGTGGGTTTAACGAGCAGGATGATTATAAGGAGAGCAAATGTGAAGACGACGGAAAAAGTGGTCCAGCCGAGGCCCTTGATGATGTTCTCGGCTATACCGATTATGAACGCTCCTATCACCGCTCCCGGAATGGAACCGATGCCTCCGAACACCGCTGCAACAAAGCACTTAAGGCCAGGCATACCGCCGGAAGTAGGAGTGACTGAGGCATAGTTCGTGAAGTACAGGAGACTTCCGACAGCAGCCAGCAGCGAGCCTATTATGAAAGTGGCGGAGATGACGGAGTTGACCTTTATGCCCATGAGGCGCGCAGTCTCAAAGTCCTTGGACACAGCACGCATAGCTATGCCCACCTTGGTATAGCGGATGAACAGGGACAGGCCGACGACCAGAAGTATCGTCAGGATCGGCGTTACAAGCGTCACGCGTTTGGTGACTGCACCGAATATAGTCACGGTATCGCTCAGCCAGGGCAGCTGCGGATACACCTTGGCAAGACCGCCGGTGAAGTAAAGGGCGCAGTTCTGGATGAGGTAGCTCACGCCTATGGCTGAGATCATAACAGACATACGCGGCGCCGAACGAAGCGGCTTATACGCTGCGCGCTCTATCAGGAAGCCGAGAAGCACCGTGAGCAGCAGCACCAGCGGTATGGCGGCGCCGAGAGGCAGGCTCGCGGAGAGGAACACCATGAACATGCCGGCGGCCATAAAGACATCGCCGTGGGCGAAGTTTATCAGGCGCAGGATGCCGTATACCATCGTATAGCCGATGGCTATCAGAGCGTACTGCCCGCCGACGGAAATGCCGGCAAGTATATACGGCAGACTGTTCTGCAGGAAGGACATCAGATTACCTCCTTATTGAGGATTGATTTTTCGGAGGCGGAGCGACGACCACTCATCGTTGAATGAGCATCGCTCTGCCTCCGGAAATGAGCATACGGGAGAAGATGAATCTTCTCCCGCAAAAAGCGGCGGAGAAGATCCCCGCCGCTTTGAGGTTTTTAACGGATCAGTTGATGGTTACGGGATCGAGAGCGATCCAGGTGCCGGTGGCAGTATCAGCCTGCTTGACGAAGGCGGTGTTGCGGATGGCATCACCGTTGGTCTGGTCGAGTGCGATAGGTCCGGTCACACCGTTGATCTCGGTGCTCCAGATAGTCTCCATGACCTTTGCGGGATCAGTGGAGCCGGCCTTCTGGAGGGCGGCAAGTGCGAAGAAGTATGCATCATAGCCCATTGCAGTGACAGCCGCAACAGTATCGTCGCCGCCGTTGTTGGCGAGGTTGGTGCTGTTGCCGTTGATCCAGGCCTTGATGCTGGAGTCGAAATCAGCATCTGCACCTTCGGGATAGAAGGTGGTGACGGTGATGTTGACATCCTTGCCCTTGGCAGCCTGAAGGATAACGTTGGAATCCCAGGTATCTCCGGCGAGGAGCGGGAAGGTGGCGCCCTGAGCAACGACCTGGTCGATGATCAGCTGGGCTGCCTCGGTGGAGACAGGGCTGAAGAAGACGCCGCAGCCTGCAGCCTTGGCATTTGCGACATAAGAGGTGAAGTCGGAGTTGCCGTCCGGGAACTCTTCGTGGACACATTCGCCGCCGAGGCCTTCAAAGGCTTCGATGAAGTATTTGACGAGGCCGCCGGAGTAGTCATCGCCGAGCTTGTTGAGGCAGTAGGCCTTGGTCACGCCGAGTTCGGAGAAGGCATAGTTGGCGAGAACGGTGCCCTGGAAGGGATCCAGGAAGCAGATGCGGAAGTAGTATCCGTTGCCTTCTGTGACAGCGGGGTTGGTGCAGGTGATGCCGACGGCGGGGATGCCTGCAGCCTCAAAGGTGGGGCCACCGGCTATGGAAACGCCGGAACCATAGGAGCCGAGGATAATGGAGCTGCCTGCGCTGACCAGTTCGGCAGCGGCGGACGGGGCCTTATCGTTCGAAGACTCATTGTCGACATACTTGACAACAACATTGTAAGTCTTGCCACCGATCTCAACGGTGGGCTGGACAGAATTTGCGTACTGGACACCGAGGGTCTCCTGCTTGCCGCCGGCTCCGTTATCGCCGGATGCAGGCTCGAAAACGCCGATGGTGACGGTATTGTCGGCAGCTTTGGATCCGCCGCAGGCGGCCAGAGCAAAGACAAGTGCCAGGGCCAGTACTAATGCGAGTACCTTTTTCATTATTATTCCTCCTATTGTTATTCACCGTACACGTGTCTCCGTACCGGATACACATGTATTTGGCAATAATAGCATGAATATAAACTAAGCGAATGAAAATTGCAAGCCTTTTTATGAACAAAATACACGAATTTCAACATTTCCATTTGTATCAATTGGACAAGCTTCGGCTGTTTCCCTGCTCATCACCGGCACAGCGGTCCTTTCTTGGTCAAACAAAGCTTCTTGACGGGCAATGCGGATGCGCTATAATCATTAATAATACGTACAGTGTTATCAGATAAAGGTATTGTCATGGATCAGGAAAAAGACCCGAAAAAGATAATAAACTGCAGGCATTGCGGAGCGGAATTCGAGGCTTCTTTCCCCCACTGCCCCTACTGCGGCAGGATGAACCTGCCTGCAGCTGAGTCGGAGTATATGGCAAAGCTGGAGAACATCAGAGGCGATCTCGAAGATCTCAGCGGGCTTGCCGGCAGGAAGGCCAGGGCTCATTCGCGGGTAATGGGAAGAAAGCTGTTCATCGCCGTCGCTGCAGTGATACTGATCGCAGCGGTGATACTCACAGTACGCTCCGTTCGCGACAGAGAGGACGCCGGGAAGAGCAGGAAGGAATACCTCTGGCAGAGAGAAGCTTTCGCGCAGATGGACGAGCTCTACGCTGCGGGCGACTGGGAGGCTCTTGCCGGGGTTTATCGTACGGCAATGAACGAAGAACACAGCGTATGGCAGTATAAACACAGCCGTTTCTGCGACTTCCTGCTGCAGATAGAATGGGCAGATGCGACTCTGCAGTATCATGAAGCAGGACAGGCAGACGATCTTGATCTTTTTGCGGATGAAATAGCACTTTATGAGCTTGATTACATAGAAAAAATCAGTGATGATGAGCGGGCGGTCCTTGAAGAGCTGCGTTATCCGCTTTTAGAAGACTTCGAGAGGCGCTTCGGGCTTTCGGAAGAAGAACTATCGTATTTTCTGAAGATGCTGAGGAAAGACGGTTTCATTCCCTACAGGGAATGCGAACGTTTTCTTAATGAGAGGGGCGTGAAAGGATGAAATGCAGATACTGCGGAGGTGAAGTCGGCCTGGAGCAGAAATACTGTCCCTACTGCGGCAAAGCCAACGATCAGGCTGTGCAGCACTTCAGTGATATGGCCAGTTTCCGCGGAAGATACGCCGATACTGAGGCCGAGGTCATAAGACGCTCCGAGCGCTACGCGCGTATCATCCCCAGAACAGTGATAATCGTCCTGCTGCTGGTGGCTGCTGCCGCCATGTATATCATATCGGAGAACGCATACGGATTTCCCGAGTTGATGCGCAAAAAAGTAGCGGAAAGGAATCCCGACGCCACCATGGCAACGCTCGAGGGCTATCTTGAGGAAGGCGACTACGTCTCTTTTGCGTCGTATATCTCCTACAACGGGATAAGGACGTACGGCACGGCTTTCGATCGCTACAAGCACGTATACTGGTGCTCGGAATATTACAAGGACACCGTCATGCGGATGGAGAAGCTCTTTCTGCATACGGACCGTGAAGACTGGATCAAATACAGCGCCTCGGATGACATAAGGATGCTCTGCCAGTCGCTGGAGTATTTCCTCGAAAACTATGAGCGCGGGTACAATGACCCCGATACTGAAGGATATGACAGGTATCTGGATGATATGAAGACAAGGTCCCTGCAGCTTTTCAATGTATATCTCGGAATTGATGAGAGCGAGATCGATGATTTCCTTGCCATGACCGACAACCGCAAGGCAGCATTTATAGAGGAGGTGATCCTTGATGCGAAAAACGAAAGCTGAGAGAAATCCCTCAAAAACAGTCAGACTGCTGAATATAGTTATAATTATCGTGGCAACAGCTGCACTTATAATCATGGTGAAGATGATCGGTGAGATCCGCAGCGCATTCAACAGGGATCCATACAGCAGCATGGAGTATTCCCTGCAGTCAGGCGATTATGCGGATATGGTGAGGACATATTACTTTCGCAGCTATGACGTGGCCCCGTTTGAAACGGCTTATGCCGAGGAGTATAATATAGCTGCGTATGCTGATGCTGCATTCCGGCATCAGTTCTTCGCGGCGAGCGGCAATACAGAGATGGCTCAGCGTTTCGAAGCGCGAATGCAGAAAGCGCGTGACGGCTGCGGCTCGCTGCAGGTCTCTGCCGATGACGTGGACAGATTGCTTGAGGCCATAGAGCTATACCCCTGACCGGACTGAAGACGAAAACATCATCTCTATTCTTAACAGGAGGAAAAAAATGGACAGCCTGACCGATTATATTTTATGGATGAGTGATTTTACTTTCTCCGCCACCGGTTTCCGGGAGGCGGACGCGCTCGTGCTCTGCACGTTGTCTTATTTTGATCTCTCGCCCGTTTTCAGCGGCGGAGTAAAAGAGGCAAAAGTCAAGGACTGCCGCAGGATGATAGACGAAGGAAATGTGCAGGTGGAGATCACCGGCAAACCCGAAGGATATCTGGAGATCCTCGAAGCTGCGGTGGATTCGAAGCGTTTCGGCGAGCTGCTGATGACGAACTATACGGATATCCTCTGTGACGATCCGCCTGTGCAGTTTTCTGCGGTGTGTTTTCATGATGATGCGGACCTTTCATTCATTGCCTACCGCGGAACAGACAACAGCCTCGCCGGTTGGCAGGAAGACTGTATGATTAGCTTTACGCTGTCGAAAGCGCAGGAGATGGCGCTGGAATACGCCGAAAGGCTGATAGCACCGGGGCGCAGATGGCTGATGGGCGGGCATTCCAAGGGCGGCAACCAGGTGATCTATGCAGCGTGCATGCTCCCGGATGAAAAGCTGGACTGTGTTGAGCGAATATACTGCCTTGACGGGCCGGGCCTTTGCTCTGATGTTATGGACCTAAGCTGCATGGACAGGATAGATGCAAAAACCACTAGGATAATCCCGGAGTTTTCCGTTATAGGAAAGCTTTTCGAGCCGAAGATCACCGATACGAGGATAGTTCAGTCTTCCGAAAGCGGCATGATGCAGCACAGCCTGGCATCATGGGAGATAGATCACGGGAAGCTCGCCGAACTGGAGGACAACGCTTCTGCGAGCATATGGATCAACGAAGTCGTCGGAAAATGGATAAGCAATATTTCAAAGGAAGACCGCGTGACCTTTGTGAATGAGCTTTTCACAGCTCTTGAATCCGGCGGCTCCAGAACGCTCGATGACCTTACAGACAACGGGCTGGAGGATGTTGAAAGACTGTTCCCGCAGTTCAGGAATTTCAGTGAGACCACAAAGAGCATACTTACTGATCTTGCAAAGCAGGCGGTAAAGAGCAGTTTTCTCCCCTTCCTTCACAGAAAAGAAAAAGACAGTGATGAGGAAGCTGCCGCAACAGAAAAAGTATAAATAACAGCGGTCCGGACTATAGAAGCCCGGACCGCTTCCATACGTTTATCGTTTGATCATCATACTTCATTTATATCCCAGTTTATGATATAATTATTTTATAATCAAAACAAAAAAAAAAAAAAAAAAGGGGGTCTTTTTTTTGGCTGAAAAAGTATTCAGATCCATGGACGGAAATGAGG
>CACYDX010000089.1 GCA_902773255.1 Oscillospiraceae bacterium | reverse complement strand
ATCCCGGTCCGGAGGCCGTGGAGCAGTTTGCGGAAAAGCTGGATAAAGCAGGCTGCACTTACAGCAAAGGCTCGATAAGGATACCGTATTCGGATGAGCTGCCTATGGAACTGATAGCAGAGATAGCCGGCTGGTGCCGAGATACGGGAAGCCATGCCTGAGGAATCTGATAACTGCGGTATGAAATACCGGTTATATAAGCATTACCACAAAGGAGAAAAAGCTATGAAGATCAGTAAGGTTTTATGTTTTATGCTTGCGGCACTATGTCTGCTGCTCTGCGCATGCGGTTCGTCCGCCGGCAGCACCCCTGCTCCGGAACCTGCGGCAACCGCGGCACCTGCGCCTGAAGCCGCTGAGGAGGCGGCAGCCGAGGTCGACGAGGCTCTGGAAGAAGCCGAGGCCGCAGCGGCGGAAGCCGTTGAGGAGGCAGTTGAAGAAGCTGCAGAAGTTCCTCCGGCAACGGAAGAATACGATATAGCCATTGAGAAGATGAAGACCCTGTTCGATGGTGAGCTCGTGGACTTTGCCGTCGGTGAGGATTATGTTATAACAGTGCCGGGCAAATGGTGGGCAATAGAGGGTGACGTTATGGCTGAATTTGATCTTGACCACACTTACGCGGCCATAACAACGATAACTGTTCCCGGCTTCCCCGGCTACACCATAGGCGACATCATTGAAAACGATGAATACCGTGAGTCCCTTCTCGGCGGAATAGTAGGCGAACTTGAAGACGCCGAGGTCGAGGAATATAAGGATATAACCATCAACGGCGTAAGACTGCTTACGCAGAAAGCCAAATACCTTATAGACGGTGAACACTGGACTGCGAACTTCGTTCTGACGATAGACGATGCCGGCAACCTCAACAGCCTTACATTCGTTCAGAGCGAACGCGCCAAGAGCGACTATACCGAAAGATTCGACACGATACTTAACACCCTCAGGCTCAAACCGGCGGAGGAGGAAGGCCCTCCCATGGCGGATATAAAGGGCGCCATATTATATATGGGAAGATTCACCAACGCGGCCGACGGTACTGCCAAGCGCCTTGCCTATCTTATGGAGAATGAATTCCTCATAGATTACGCGCTGCCCTATTACAAGGAAAACTTCAGATCAGACCGTGAGGAGCACTACATCACAAACTTTGATATCACTGCGAGCATAAAGAAGACTGACGAGGGTCTTCTCGTGAATATCTATGAATATGCAGACGGTGAAGAGAGCGACGAGAACTTAGCCGGAACAGGCAAGCTTCTCTCCTCCTATATTGTGAATATTGAGACAGGCGAGGCGAAACAGCTGAGCTGAGAGGACGATGCAGACAGCGCCGGATAAAGGTCTTTCGGTGATATACGAAGACGAACACGGTCAGTTAGATGTCGGCGAACTGGCAGGAGGACTGGCAGGAGGACTTGCCGGCGGTCTCGCAGATGACCGTCCGGGCGTTCTGGGCGGCGGCCTCTTCGGCGACAGCGCCCGGCCGAGAGACAACCGTGACCTTACAGTACCGGTAATTCTGAATCTGAAGGAAGAGCTGCTTAAAAGGCTCCCTGCGGGTACCATTCTCGATGAGGATAAGCTTGCAAAACTGGCAGGCGGTCTTGCCAAAAGTCTCGCAATGCCGGAAAAATTCGCCTCTCTCGCTGAGATGGAGGACTGGATCGAGATGATTAAAGCGCGGGTCATCGGTGGCGGCGATATCAGGATCTCCGGAGGCGGCTCCGGAAACACCGACACGCTCGTGTAAAAAACAGTTTCATGAAAAAAGCAGACGGTTCACGGACCGTCTGCTTTTTCTTTATCTCCGGGTTTTCAGCCTGCCTTTTCTGAAACAGGAGTGAAGGCGATGACTACCGTTTTTCCGTATTCTTCGAAATCATCGCTTTCCGCTGTGATCATCTCTGAAGCGGCTTCGTCGATATGCACCTTGTCTATGTATTGATGATGCGCGCAGAAGAGCTCGCCGTCGTTAGCGGCAAGAGGATTGGCAGATCCCCCGCTCTTTACGGAGCCGTATTCCTTAATGCCTCCGTCTTTGTCGAAGCCGTAAACCGTGGCCTCCACGGCGGCAAAAGTGCCGTCCATGTTATCGAATACGCTTTCTGCAACAAGGAGCGCATCGTGCTCTGAGGACATATCCGCAAAGGCATAATACGAACCTTCAGGAAGCGACTGAATAACGGATGCATAGCTTTTCAGATCATCCTCATAGACGCTGCCT
>CACYDX010000088.1 GCA_902773255.1 Oscillospiraceae bacterium | reverse complement strand
GGTCTTGCCGTTGTTGCCGTGGCCGAGGAGAGCAATGTTGCGAATGTTTTTGGTTTCCATGTATTATTCCTCTCTAATTTAATATACAGAATATACTGATGTTCCAGATGTTGTGATTAGACCTGAAACTATTATTGAACAGTAACCAATTTATTATACACAAGTTTTTCGTCTTTGGCAATAAATTTATCGGGATATCAGATGTATTATTGCTTTGTTATGTTTCTTTTCAAGGATATGAAACTGATAAGCGGTATCGGTAATGCAAAAACAAGCATCAGTATCAGCAGCCTGACAGGGGTTATAGACCCTGTTGAGAAAAGGCTGACCAGGGTAAACAGTATGCCCGCAGCAGTGCTGATAACAGAGATCAGGGTGTTTGCCCTTGCTGCAAGATACATAGACCTTCCGGCGTCTGCCAGATCAACAAGCGGGCCGAGGCTTTCACGGCATACGACAGCTGCGATGCGGCTCTCATCGGAGGCTTTGGTCGCTGAGATCTCGAATCTCTCAAGATAAGGCGGGAAATCGTATCCGTCGGTGGCAATATCGAAAAGATGGTGCAGCATTTCGGGGGTTATGTTGAAGTCCCTTATCGCAAAGATCGCGTGCCTGTTAGAACTGATAAGCTCGGTAAGTGCTTTTCTCACCCTCTTCATCGGGGTGTATCTGATGCTGAATATGCCGTAAAGCACTCCGTCTATGGCAAGGAGAACGCTGTTTTTATCAACAAGCCTGTAAGGGACTCTGACGTTCATAAGCCGCATGAAGTCAACATTTCCGCAGAGGACCCTTTCACCCTCGATTATTCCTTTTATGCCTCCGGCAGGGAGAAACTCAATGTTTTCTATCTTGTATTTTTTCCCGCCGTTCTTTCTCATCATGTCGATGAAGCATTCGGAGCTTGCCATACCGGTGGGGGCCATCATGCTTCCGGCATAGCTTATTATCTTTGTGCTGTCTGCATCTGAAAAAATGCGGATCGATGAAATCTCAACGGAACCTTTTGGGAAAATATCCCTGTCAGTAACGATTATGTCCTTGCACTGGCCTATATCGTTCAAACCGGACCAGCCTGCTATGGCAGCTCCGGATGAGAATATTCGCATGGAACCGGCAAAGAAAGGAAGTGAGAAACTCAGAAGTGCAAGAAACGGCACTGCAGAGGATATAAACACGGAGAATACGAAAACCGTATCTGAAAAAGATCTCTTCACAGCAGTTATGAGCAGCGTGAACAGGAGACATGCTGCCAGAATGAAGGGAGTGAGCTTAATATAGAGGTCCTCATCAATGGGGGTTTCCTCGGATCTTCTTACGAAACCGTCCAGGGGGCGGAGAGACTTGAGAACGGTTTTTCTCTCGTTTCTGCCAGGCTCTGCTGTAACTGCATAAATGGTCTTTCCGATGGCAGGCACTCTAAGCGCCTTCCTGAATGCTCTGGAGTTTACCAGGGAGGAAAGGAGTATGCCGAGAAGTGAAAGCGAAGAGATAATGCAAAACGGCATATGCAGACTTACCGATGATGATTTTACCACCATTATCCCGTCAAAGCAGGTCAGCACACAGGAGAGTACGGCTATGAAATCGATACCGCCTCTTAAGGTGAAAACATTCATTACCGCGTTTGTAACTACATCGAGCGACAGCAGCATGATGGTGAACTGGAGCAGTATGCACATGGCAGCAGCAATACGGATGTCTTTAAGATACCCGAATACAGGCAGACCGGAACTGATCCAAAGGATGATAAGCCAGAGCACGAAGCCTATCCTGAAGCGAAGCCTTAGCGACTGGGAAAAGGATCCGTAGTACTTCGAAGCCTGAAGAGGCTTCAGCTCTTTACCGAGGATCTCATCGTCCTCTATAGCATCAAGTATCCCCTCGCGGGTGCGGTGGCGATGGATACGGTAAAAAACTGAAGCGAAAAGGCCGCTTATATACCCGCCGAATGTTGAAGGGACGACCTTGGCGTCGCTGTCATAGGCGGAAGCGTGCTCGTCATCAAAGGGGTATTCATCGGAATCAAACTCAGAATATGGAATGCTGTAACTCGTAAACTCATCATAGTTTACGGAGTCGCTCTCAGCGATCTTAGACTCTGTCTCCATATCGGTAAGCAGCTTTTTTCGCTTGTCGATCCTTCTGCGCCGGATACCCGCCTTGCTGCGTATCTTCCTGCGTCTGCTGAACTCATTGTGAGGTTCAGCGTAAACTGAATCATTTTCGAGCTCAACGTCCTGAACAGGCGGATAATACTCTTCATCAGGATCGACAGGGACTTCTTCACCTGCATACACCACAGCTGGCTCCTGTGGCTTGCCGGCGACACTGAAGCGCCTGTCAATATCCGCATGATCGGCGGGGGGAATAGAGATATCTTCGGAAATGTTGAGAAAATCCCTGTCCTTAACAGAATCAAGGTATGCTCTTATCTCGGAGGCAGTCGGGAACCTTTCCGAATGCTGCATGGTGCCGTCCGGATTGACGGGAGTGTCCTCCTGGATCTGTTCCATGGTGACATCCAGCGCACCCGTCTCCGGTACATAGGGCTCCTCAGGCTCAAGATCGGCATAGTCGTTCTCGGCATGAAACTCCGCAAGTATATCTTCAAGAGAAAGATCTGAATCGTATATGCTGTTTTCAATCAAATCATCAGACATATCATCAACTGCTGCGCCGTAATAAACGGCTGTTCAATTAAATCATAAGGGTCAGAGACGCTGCCTGAGCACCTCGTACATAACTATTGCTGCGGCATTGCTGGCATTCAGAGAGCCTACAGCGCCTTTCATGGGCAGGCTCACAATGAAATCGCAAGTCTCCCTCACAAGCCGGCCCATACCGTCGCCTTCGGAACCGATGACCAAAGCAAGCGGACCTGAAAAGTCAGTCTGCCATAGATGGGAGGTTCCGTCTGCGGCCGTACCGTATACCCAGACACCGCGTGATTTAAGTTCGCCAAGTGCTGCAGGGATATTCGACACCCTGGCTATGAGCATGTGTTCGGCTGCACCTGCAGAAGCTTTGTCAACAACAGCGGTTAGGCCGGCACTTCTGCGCTTGGGAATGATCACACCGTGGGCACCCGCACATTCAGCACTTCTGATTATTGCGCCGAGATTATGACCGTCACTTATTTCGTCACATACTACTATGAATGGAGCCTCGCCCCGTTCCCCAGCAAGACGGAAGATATCGTCCACAGAGCAGTATTCCTTAACTGCTGCAACGGCAATCACTCCCTGATGGGAATGCGTGCTGCTCATGAAATCGAGCTTGCGCCTGTCGCATTCCACGACCGGGATGCCGAGATCCCTTGCTCTTGAGGCAATATGGCCGAGAGTACTGTCAGTCTCTCCACGGGCAAGAAATATCTTGTCTATGCTGCGG
>CACYDX010000087.1 GCA_902773255.1 Oscillospiraceae bacterium | reverse complement strand
TATTTCTTCCTTTGCCTCAACAAGGGCCTCTCTCTTTTTACTTTCGGCGCTCTTTATTGATTCATTTATAATACGTTTTGCTTCTTCCTCCGCGCTTGCTATCTCACGCTCGGCAACTTTTTTTCTGTATGTTATCCCTAAAAAGAAGCCTATAACAGCCATTGCTGCTATAAGAACAATCCATATCCATAAATTCGGCATAAGAAAACACACCTCCATTCCTTTTATATAGAATAATGCGGTGGTTTTTCAAATATGCATTTATATCCGCCCATTAACAGGCCGGATATATGCCAGTCAAAATTGAAAAAAATAATATTTCAAGGGGATTTCCCCAACATCCCTCGTAATATTAAAACCGATTTATTTTAGCCTTTTTGATATATTATGTCAAGCAGAAATTGCTTCAGGCTAACCCATGAAAAACCCGTGCCATGAGGCACGGGCTTTGGTATAAGCTTTTGAATGAGCTGTTGTATCTTATTTGATATTGTTCTTGATAACTTCTCCGAGGATCCTGATACCTGTGACGATCCTTTCATCCGGTTCCTTTGAGTAATTCAGGCGCAGGCAGTGCTTGTTGCCTCCGTTCGGGAAGAAGCCCTCGCCGGGAACATAAGCAACTTTCCTTGCCATTGCTTCATCCGCCATGATCTTGGTATCGATATAGTCTGGCAGATCTACCCATGTGAACAGACCGCCGTCAGGTCTTGTGAACACAGCCTCCTCCGGGAAGCACTCATCCATCGTGGAGATCATAAGATCGCAGCTGTGCTTATAGACCGGGAGGATACGGGCAATATGCTCATCTACATCGAACATATCAAGGTATTTTGAAACGATCGCAGCCGTAAAGGTGGCCGTCTGGAGAACGGCACCCTGAGCTATGAGGTTCAGCTTGTCTATATAGGCATTGTTGGCGCAGATCCAGCCGATACGCATGCCCGGTGACAGGATCTTGGAGAATGTGCCGAGATACATGACAAGGCCTTTGGTGTCCATGGTCTTGAGTGCGGGGAGGAACTCTCCGTAGAAACGGAGATCTCCATAGGGGTTGTCCTCTATAACGGGGATCTCATATTTGGTGATGACTTCCATGAATTTCTTTCTTCTCTCAAGAGGCCAGGTGCGTCCGCTCGGGTTCTGGAAATCGGGGATGACATAGATGAGCTTTACTCTGTCGGTCGTCTGGAGGATCCTTTCGAGTTCTTCGACGATAAGTCCGTCGCCGTCTGTCGGGACTTCTACGAAATTCGGAAGGTAGGGCTTTACCGCATTGATGGCGCCGAGATAGGACGGACTTTCCATCAAGACCACATCACCCTCGTCAAGAAAGAGCTTGCCGATGAAATCAAGGCCCTGCTGGCTTCCGGCTGTAAGGATAACGTTATCCGGAGTGGTAACTATCTGATTTCTCTTGAGCATACGTTCCGCAATATGCTTTCTGAGCTCTGCCCAGCCGGCAGTCTCGCCATACTGAAGGATTGTCTTGCCGGCTTCATCGAAAACGGAGTCGGTCGCTTTCTTAAGATCAGCCACCGGGAACAGATCCGGGGCGGGAAGTCCGCCTGCAAAGGATATGATCTCCGGCTTTTTTGTAAGAGCTAGGAGTTCACGAATGGCGGAAGCTCTTATCTCTTTCATTCTATCTGCATAATTTACCATCTTAAGCATCCTTTCCTGCAATTAAAATATGTGTATAAGCATTTCGCTTTCTTATGTTTAGAGTAGCACAAAACCAACAGGGTGTAAACATGTTTTTAGCCTTTATACTTAAGTACCGCGACCTGCGGTTCCGTGTCCGGATCGATCATAACAGAATCGGTATCATAATAGTGAATCATCTCAGGCGCTTCAAAATAATTTGTAAGATTCTCTATGTGTTCCAGGCGGCGCGCGCCGTATTTCCCGAACCTGTAGTGCATCGGAACGATCACCTTCGGGAAGAGCTCATCGGTCATTCTCCACACCTCCTGTGACGGAAGGCCTGTGCAGCTGCCTGCAGTGACCATTATTGCATCGGCGCCAAAGAGTCTGCTTATCTCTCCGCCGTTGAGCCGGGTCCCTATATCTCCCATGTGAGCCACTTTTATCCCATCTGCTTCCAGAATATGGATGAGGCAGGTCCCTCTCATTATTCCGCCTACACTGTCATGATCCACTCTCATGGCTGTGATCTCAAACGGGCATTCTGATTCGGGTCTCCCGGACAGAATGACCCCTTCTCTGAAATTGTGGCCGTAGTGTTCATGGCTTATGAGCAGCTTGTCCGCTTTCACACTAAGAGGCGGATAGCCCGCGGTGTATTTGCTGTTATACGGGTCTATCACCACAGTATATCCGTTATGCGTTATCTCAAAGCAAGCATGTCCGAGCCATCTCAGTTTCATAGCATCTCTCCTTTGAAGTGCTGATCAGCCTTCCATAACATGAAGCGATCTTATCTGCGCATTCTCTATGTGTTCCATGACTGAGAATGCGTGCGGCTCCAGGTAATCCGAGTTTATATCCGTAAGGTCCTGTTTCTTCATTTCCGATACTATACCCGCGCAGATATCCTCTATTACCCCGGTCTTTATCATTATGCCGTCCTGATCCTGCTCACCTGTAAGAAGAAACTCAAGTGCGTCCTTCATATCTCCGAGTTTCTCAAGGCCTTCCATTCCTTTAAATGCCCATTTATAGTAAGGCATATGCTTTCTATTAAGAAGATAGATCATACTGCATGAAGCCTGAACGAATTCCGCAAGCGCAAGCGCCGCCGCTCCCTCCTGCCCGTGCTTCAGGCATCTGAGATAATTATACTGTCCCGACTGGGCCATTTTCACAGCTCTTGCAGCGATCTTCTTCTTTCTCACATCCTCCGGCATCCCGTTTAGGATGATCTCTCTTTCCCTGCTGAATCTGCCGAGATCATCTCTCCACACCTGACCGTTTGAGGCCTCGGCCAAAGCATATTCCGGCACGAACATCCACTGTTCCCATGTTTCGGGTGCTCCCGCAGATCCGGTATATCTGGTATAAAACTCTCCTATACGGTGAACGCCCCTCGCGTTGTTTGCCAATGCGGATCTTTCCGTTTCCGCTCTCCCGCATATCCTGCGGTACACCCTCGATATCTCAACACCTGCCGCATTATCGGTCTCATCATCTATCCATATCGAAAAACCCGGGAAAAAATCATGGTCCCTGGATACTTCGTCATCGAAACCGAAACATTCGGAACCGTGCCCCGCAAGCCCTATGGCCATCAGGTCTTCAAACTCCGGCAGCATGCTGTGGATAAGTTCCCTGCCGGTATCTTCATACAGCCGTTTTGCCTCTTCTATAAATGCCATTTTAATCCTCCAGAATTTTCCTCAGCTGTGCTGCGTAATAGAAGAACCCAAGGCGGTCGAACAGAGGCAAACACTTGCCTGCAGTAAATGCATAATACCCGTCGTGCACAAGTCCGGGATCAAGCAGCAGTTCCCCCGCATTTTCCATGCATTCTGAAATTTTCCCGTCCTCATTGTCAAGGGAATCATACATTTCCGCCAGATTGCACCACGTGACGGCAAGATCGCTGTTCGTGTTTTCAAGCGACTCCAGCAGTTCAATGGCCATGCGGAAAAGCTTCTCCGCCTTTCCGTAATTACCGGTATCTTCATATGACAGGGCCATGTTGTTATAAAGGCCGGCAAGGCGGTAGTCATGAGGGTCGAGATTCTCCGAATAAACAGTCAGCACATGCTCGAACAACGGGATCGAGCCTTC
The DNA here is from genome assembly GCA_902773255.1 of Oscillospiraceae bacterium. GTDB lineage: Bacteria > Bacillota > Clostridia > Oscillospirales > Oscillospiraceae > Limivicinus. Next base: position 5,804 of record CACYDX010000087.1, on the reverse strand, counting down.
TGCATTACCGAAGCACTTCATCGTTGTTGCCGCGTTAAGCAGTACAGTTGCACCGGATACGGTCCTGCCCATGGCATGGGCTGCTATAAGCTTTTCTGCTTCAGCTATCGCGGAAAGAGCTTTTTCCTCCTCCATTGTCTTCCTGTAAAGTCCCAGCTGTTCACTTACCAGAGACAGCTGACTTCTCCAGTCCCCGGCTGAAACAGCTTTTTCCATGCCGGCAGAGATCAGTCTTTCCGCGGCAGGATAATCATTATCAGCATAAAGCACATCCAGTTCACCGATCAGTTTAGGAATATCAAGTGCTTTAAAAGTGTGCTTTATATCCGGAGTTCCTGTGTAAGCGGTATTGTCAAACGGGCATGATGGATCGATAGTATCCATATTATTCTCCAAAATAATCATTTCAGCACGACGCTGGTCCTTGCTCCGACCGTCAGTACGGTCCCGTCGAGCATGGCTCCGTTCATCCCTGCGGAGGCTCTGATCACAGAATAACCCAGACCGATCTCCGTCAGGTCCACGGTGATCGCGGAATCGGTGACATTATGCAGCACACATACCGCGCTGCCTCCCCAAAGCGCCGTGAATCCGCCCAGACGGCTACCCGGGATGCTCAATGCCCGATATACACCTCTTGCGATCTCCGGGTTCGCATTCCGGATCATGATAAGCTGCTTATAATAGTTATACAGGCTGTCAGGATCCCTGATCTGCTCCACCGCCCCCGTCTCTATCTGCTTATTATATGTGCTGCCTTCGGGATCCTTCACCGTATCCCCGTCGTGCCAGACCATGGCAAGCCTCCTGTCGGCATCGGTGTCAGCCCATCCGCGCGAGCCGCGCATGCCGAGTTCCTCACCATAGTATATGAAAGGTGAGCCGGGCCCGAGGAGATACAGATTCGCAGCCATCTGCATCGTTCCGTCTGAAACGGAAAGAAAATCCGCCGCACGGTCCTGATCGTGGTTCGTGATGAAAGGAACGATCATCGCTGACGGGTTGATCCGGTGCATCCTGTCGAGATAGCTCTGAACATAGAATGTCAGGCTGTCAATGCTTCCTCCCCTTGCTGTACCGGCAATAAGACCATCCGCCTGGCACATGGAGAAGTTGAAGCAATTGGCAGCTGTATAATAGTATTCTGCCACGGGATCCGAATCCCATACTTCCGCAACGGTATAGATATCCGGGCGGATCTCTCTCAGCTCCTCCAGATACCACTCCCAGAAATCCGAGCTTCTGCCGTTGTCTCCAAAATAGATGTACTTTGCAGCGTCGAATCTGAAGCCATCCGCTCCGAGATCCAGATAGAACCGCGCCACGTCCAGCAGTGTTTTCCGGACGAGCCCGCTGTCGAAATTCAACTCCGGCATATCTCCGGTGAAATTGCATTCATACAGATCGGAACAGCCGGGGATCCTTTGAAACACTCTGCCCTCCGCATTCGAGCCTTCCGGGATCCAGGTATAAAAATCGTAGTATTCACTTCCGGCATCATCGCTCCTGTGCGCCTCACAGAAGCGGCGGAACCATTCGCACTGCGATCCGGTATGGTTGATCGGGAGGTCCAGGATCACCTTCACGTTCCTCGCATGGCAGATATCGAACAGTTCTTTGAGATCATTGAGCGTACCGAAAACGGGATCGACCGAATAATAATCCGTAACATCATATTTATGATAAGACGGCGACAGAAACACCGGCGTCAGCCAGATGCCTTCGATCCCGAGACTCTTCCCGGAATCCGGCTCACCGTCGTTCAGATAGTCCATGCGGCTGATTATCCCGCGGAGATCGCCGATACCGTCATCGTTCGAGTCCGAGAAGGAACCGGTGAATATCTCATAGAAGACGCGGTAATTGTCCACACATTTATAGCATGTCTTCAGCAGCTGATCGTCCGGAACGTATTCATCCGTTCCTTCAGTCCCGGAAGGCAGCGTATACCCTGCCTGTTCCTTCTGCTTTACACAGCCCGAAAACAGAGATATCAGAATCGTCAGGCACAGTATGACCGCTGTTTTTTTCATCTGAGCCACCCCCCCTCGGGCAGGTATCAAAACTCCGCTGTCAGATGGATTCTACAAGGGGAAATACGGCTTGTCAAGCTGTCACGGAAATGCAGAAACGCCGGCAGATGAAAGTATCTGCCGACGTTTCGGGTTATATAGGCTTATCCTTTGACCGCGCCTGCGGCAACACCCCTTATGATGTGCTTCTGGCATGTAAGATAGAATACCACGACAGGGATGATCGCCAGGAAGATCAGCGCCATCATAGCGCCGAGGTCGACCGTGCCGTAGCTGCCCTGCAGATACTGGATATGGATGGGTATCGTGCGGTACTTGTTTATATCCAGCACAAGGACCGGGAGCAGGTAATCGTTCCAGACCCACATTATTTCCAGTATACCGACGGAGATCAGCGTGGGTTTGAGCATGGGCATAACTACAAGGAAAAATGTACGCAGCGGTCCGCAGCCGTCTATCGAGGCGGCTTCCTCGATCGCGAGCGGTATAGACTTGACGAATCCTACGAACATGAAGATCGCAAGTCCTGCTCCGAATCCGAGATATACCACCGGTATCGTCCACGGGGTATTCAGATGCAGCGTATCCGCTGTTTTTGAAAGCGTGAACATGACCATCTGGAACGGAACCACCATGGAAAACACGCAAAGGAAATAGATCACCTTGCAGAATATCGAATTGACGCGTGCAATATACCAGGCCGCCATGGATGTGAACAGCAGGATAAGCGTGGTGGATAACACAGTGATGATGACACTGAACACAACGCTCTTCCAGAAGGGATAGTTACCGAAAGTCATTCCCTTGATGTAGTTTGCAAAGCCGGCCCACATTTCTCCCGCCGGGATGGCAAATGTATCGGTCTTGACATAGGTATTGATCTTGAAGGAGTTGATTATAACGGCAAGTACCGGCAGAACATATATGATGCATATCACTGCAAGCACGACCGACAGGATCATCTTTCTTCTGCTTTCAGCTGACAGAGAAGATTTCATTACTGCTGCACCTCCCTCTTACGCGTGTAACTGAGCTGGAGCAGGCCGAGTCCCGCCACCAGTATGAAGAACAGGACTGCCTTTGCCTGAGCAACGCCCTTGGATGTGGTGTTCGATGTATAGAACGTACTGTAGATATTCAGGGCGAGCATTTCCGTTGTCTTTACGAATTCTCCATCCGCCTGGATTATCGGCTGACCGCCTGTTAATGCCAGGTTCTGGTCAAAGAGTTTGAATCCGTTTGTAAGACCAAGGAAAGTGCATATCGTGATCGACGGCATAACATTCGGTATCGTGACCTTGAAAAGAGTCTGCCATTTATTGGCTCCGTCTATTCTTGCCGCTTCGATCATATCGCCGGGCACGGCCTGCAGCCCGGCTATGTAGATTATCATCATATAGCCTATCTGCTGCCAGCCCACCAGGATGATAAGCCCCCAGAAGCCGAATCTGGAATCCATAACGATGGAAGTTCCGTAGCGTCCGAGTATGCCGTCAAAGATCATGGACCAGATATATCCAAGCACGATGCCGCCGATCAGGTTCGGCATGAAAAACACCGTACGGAACAGATTGCTGCCCTTGATCCCCTGCGTGAGGGCATATGCCACTGCAAAGGCCAGAACATTTATCAGTACCAGTGAAACGATCGCGAAAAGCGCGGTGAACCAGAATGCATGCCGGAAAGTCGGATCCTGCAGTGCTTTAAGGTAGTTCCCAAATCCGGTCAGCCTGGCATCCTTGATCAGCTTGAACTCGCAGAAAGAAAGGTATATGCCCTGAATGAACGGCCAGACGAAACCGATGGCAAAAGCAGCAACGACCGGGCCGAGAAACAGTGGTGACCACAGTCTTGTCTGGCGGATCTGAGAATTCATGTTGGTGATCCTCTTCTTTCGCAATGTGACCATCTCCTTTTATATTTCATTTGCTCACTTTCATGCCTCATGCGGCAGAAAAAGAGATATAAAAAAGGGAACAGGGACGGGCGTGAACGCCCGCCCCCTCTTTTTTTCGCTTATTAAAGGTCTGCTGAAGGCTGCTGAACGGAATTATCCGTTCTGCTTCACATACTGTACGGCCCAGCCGTCAATAAAGGCGGTCTTGACCTGCTCCCAGTTGGCATCGGTCTGATCTGCGTTGTAGGCATTCAGAGCAGATACAGCAGCGGCACGGTAGTCATCGACGCCCGGCTGATAGTTGGTAGCCCAGTCCATGACATAGTTGCCGGCGGCTGCGTAAGCATCGGCGGCTGCAAGGAAGGCGTTGGTGGACTCGACGGCATTCTTGTATGGCATTGCGCCGAAGGAGTCAACAAGCAGACGGGAAGCTTCGGGATCTGTCACACACCATACGAGGAAGTCCATGGTGGCTTTCTGATCGGCTTCGGAAGCCTTGGCGTTGATAGCCCAGCAGTTCTCAGTGCCGCAGTTGAGTCCTGCTTTCTCCTCGCCGGAAACTCCGCAGTAGTAGGGGATCATAGTAGCATTGGGAACAGTCTCAGAGATACCGGAGAAGTCCCAGGAACCTGTGAGGACAAATGTGGATTTTCCGGAAATGAACTCATTGACGGGATCATGACCGCCTGTAGCAAGTTCCTTGGGATCTGTGGTGCTGTTGTTGATTGAAAGATCGTAGATGTTGCGGAAGTAATCAAAGTAGTCGCCGGTCAGGGATTCGGGCGCTGCGGTCCATTTTGCACCGGAAGCCTGCTCTTCATAATAATACTCAAGGTTTATAAGATGGCCGGTATAGCGCCATGAAGAGCTGCCGTCCATATCAGCGGCTGAGAAGGCATCGAATCCAAGAGACGCAGCATTCTTATGAATATCTTCTGCAACAGCCTTAAGTCCGGCGAAGTTCTTCAGTTCATCCATGCTGTGGCCCGCGGCTGCAACATGGTCGGGATTGACGACGATGCCGTAGCACTCGAAGCAGTAGCCGATGGAGACGAGCTTGCCGTTCTCATCATAGAGATTATAGGCATCGGTGTTCAGTTCATTGGCTATGGGAGTTCCTTTAAGATCCACCACATAGTCGCTCCAGTCCTTGACGGAGTTTGCATTTCCGACGACGAAGAGCGTCGGCGGAGTGCTCTTGTCCATCTCGGCAGTAAGAGTCTGGCTGTAGGTACCGGAAGCCGCGGTCACGACCTTTACGGCCACGCCGGTCTTATCGGTATAAAGTTTTGCAACTTTCTGAAGCACTTCGTCTGATTCGGGCTTGAAGTTGAGCCAGTAAACAGAACCGGCGCCGGACTTCGAGCCGCAGGCGCAAAGCGCAAATACCATGACAACGGCCAGAAGCAATGCTAGGATTTTCTTCATTTTTGTTCCTCCTGATTTTGACTTTTATATATTCAAGGATGCGGTATCAGCATCCGTGAAGGCAGTTTATTTAATCTTTTTACTTTTCTTACGCTAATTAAAGCGGTTTTCACCGCTTTAATTCAAATTCCTTAACTTTTCAAGTATTATACTATTATTATCCCGTTATGCACAGTGTTTTTATCGCCAAAAATTCAATCGAATATTTGGCGAGTTTGACTAATGCTGAATTCAGTCCGGAGCAGACAGCTCCGGACTGAATCAAATACCGGCGATCCGATCAGCCGGCAGCTTCCATTCCTGCCTTCAGGGCTCTGACGTTGCCGTCAAGGAATCTGGCCTTCTTTTCTCCAAGCTCAATACGGATAGCCTCTACCATCTTATCGACTTCTACTATCGGGCATTTAGCCAACATGGCTCCGAGGATCGCAACGTTTGCGCCTTTC
>CACYDX010000086.1 GCA_902773255.1 Oscillospiraceae bacterium | reverse complement strand
TGGTAGCTGTGGAGCGCATGGCCCATCTCATGGGCAAGGGTGAACATGCAGTCGAGATTATCCTTATGGTTGAGGAGCACATAGGGATGGGGCCGGCTGCTGCCGCTGGAATAGGCGCCGCCTCTTTTGCCCTCGTTCTCATATACATCTATCCAGCGCTTTTCGAAGCCTTCCTTCAGAAGGGCAACATAGTCCTCACCCAGAACGGCGAGCGCATCGAGCACCGTGCTCTTTGCCTCTTCAAAGCTTATCTCCCTCTCCGCATCGGCAACCATGGGCACATACACATCATACATATGCAGCTCGGGCACTCCGAGCATCTTTTTGCGCAGAGAAACATATCTGTGCATTTTATCAAGGTTTTTATGCACGGCCTCTATCAGGTTAAGATATACGGGAACAGGGACCTCGTGGGGGTCAAGAGAGGCCGTGAGGGTATCCGGATAGTTCCTTGCCCCGGAGAAGAACATGAGCTGCTTGAACTGGGCATTCAGCGCGGAAGCTATGGTGTTTTTCATCTCGCCCAGCCTTCCGTACACCGCATTGAAGGCATTTTCCCTCAGTACGCGGTCCGGGCTTCGCTCAAGGAGGACAAAGGTGCCCGCTGTGAGCTGATGGAGATCTCCGTTACTGTCGGCAACATCGGGATATTTCAGATCGGCATCTCGCAGCGCCTCCGCCACAACGCCCGGCGCCCTGGCCAGCTCTCCCGCGGCGGCAAGCAGCGCCTCCTCCTTTTCGGAGAGGATATGCTCCTTCTTTCTCCTTATGGAATAAAGGGCTCTTTCATAGCCCAGAAGATCCGGCTGCACAACATAGAACAGCGAGAGAGTCTCATCCGGGATGGCCATTATCTCGGGATCGGCAAAGGCGGCGGCTCCGATGATGGCGATGATAGTTGAGACCGCCTTGTCCTTCATATCAAGATATTTGCTGACGGTGGTATCCTGATCGCTTTTGCAGGAAGCATAGCCGTGCAGCTTTGAGATCCTCACGGAGAGCTCATCGCTCAGGCGGAACCAGTTCAGAAGGTTTTCGGCGCTTTCGCCGAGCTTTCCCCTGAAGGCCGCAATCTCCGTTACAGTCTTTTTCAGCGCCTCGTTCTCACTGAACCAGGCTTCATCGTTTTCAAAGATATCCGCAAGGTCCCAGGTCGATCCCTCAGGGACCTCACTGCGCTTAGGCAGTCTTTTTTCAGCCATGTCCGCCTCCGTTATCAATATACATGCATTAAATATCATAATAGCAAATCACGGAGGTCTTTTCAATTACAGGGGAGAAATTACAGCTTGAAATCCAGTACGTTTATGAATTAAAATGCTGTTACAGTCATTAATTTATCTGAAAGAGCTGCAGTAAATGACGGATAATGCGGAATTGATGCTGAAAATTGCAGACAGATATCCCCAATGGACTGACGAACTGAGACTGGTAAACATCTCCGAGTCATTATACGTGAGACCTGCGGGAAACGACGGGCAGCGCATTTATCTTCATCCGAGGATCATGATGTATTACACGGATGAGACTAGGTGCTTTTATCTGGCCCAGCAGTTCCTGCATCTGAAGCTCGGTCATCACGCACGCGGAGAGGGGAAGAACCAGAAGTATTGGAAGCGGGCAAGCGACGCGGTGGTGAACGCCATGCTGAAGGCTGACGGCTTTGAGCTGCCGGAGGACGCCCTGCTCATTCCCGGAGCCGAAAACTTCAGCGCCGAAGAGCAGTATGAGATCCTGATGGCGGACCGGCCGGACGATGATGACGACGAAGGATATTCCGACACCGTTGAAGTGAACGTGCCCGAAGGGAAGTCAAAACAGGCCGGAAAAAGCATGGAAGCGCGGCAGCGGGAAATGGCCATACCCGGCCTTTCGGAGCTGATAAGCGGGCTTGCAGAGATGCTGGAGCCCTCCATGCAGACAGACTATGACTGGTTCCCCGGAAGGACCGTTCGCGACGGAGTGCTCAGGCATGAATTCAGAGCCTATCCCGTGGCCTATTCGGAGGTGCTCCTGGATACGAGCGCTTCTGTTGACGAAGAACTGCTCAGGGCCTTCGTCCGCGGAGTGAAAGGCCTTCTGAAGCAGGACGCCGTGCTGAGGGTGGGCTGTTTCGACACGCGGTTTTACGGATACCGCGATGTCCGCAATGAGCAGGATATCGCCGAGCTGGAGTTCGTGGGCGCAGGCGGAACTGATTTCAACGCCGCGGTGAACGCCTTTACGGGAGACGCGGAGAACAAGATAATCTTCACAGACGGCTATGCGGAAGTTCCCGAGCAGCGCTGTGATGCGATATGGATAGTATACGGAAACAGGAGTATTCAGCCTCCGGGCGGGCGTGTGCTCTATGGAAAACTGCCCACGGAAAAGGAGAAACATGAAGTCGATTTTCTTATCACCTGAACAGCTTTTCGATGCTCCCCTGCCTGTTTTTGCGGCAGCGGGCACATGCGCGCCTGCGAACGATCTCTGTCTTCTCACAGCCAGGGACGACGGTTTCCTTGTGGACGACGGCGGCATTAACTATTACATCGGCGCTGATGCATGCGTCGACCGTTTCGGGCGGCTGGAAAAGTGCGCCGTATGCGCCGTGAGGCCGGTGCTCCAGCTGGAAGAGGGAGATGAGCAGCTGCTGCACCGTGTTGAAGGGATGGATGGCACGGTGACTGTGGAATTCGGCGAATGGCCGTCCGTTATCCTCGACCCGACTCTTCGCGAGCTGGCCTCCCGCGCCATGGCTTACGACCAGCTTTCCAGGGCGGCTTTCACGCTCAGTCCAGCGGGGACGGAGATGCCCGTATGGAGGCTTGGCGCAAAGCACATAGTTGCCCTCACTTCCGATCCGGACAGCGCTGCCGGATATATCCGTCTTTCCGACGGGACCGTTGTTTCCGGGGAGGAAACGGTATTTCTGGAGTTTCGTCCCGTCCGCTGGCTGGCAGACTTTGAAAACGGCATACTTGTGAGCGAGAAGGCGCTGTTTGCCGGAGTGAGCCGGGAGAGGGCCGCTGAATATCTCAGCGGAGATTTCCTGAAGGAGCTCACCGCACAGGACGATATCCAT
>CACYDX010000085.1 GCA_902773255.1 Oscillospiraceae bacterium | reverse complement strand
CGTAGCTCAGCAGGATAGAGCGGCCGCCTCCTAAGCGGCAGGCCAGAGGTTCGAATCCCCCCGTGGGTGCCAAAAAAGCAAGTCCTTAGACTTGCTTTTTTCTTAGGTGTTTTTACTGAAATGATCTGGCATCAAATCCCTGCGGCAGATATGAATCGGGATCATATATATGCTGCATGGAAGTAGGGCTCTGCTCCATAAGCTCTATCGGAGTCCCGTCCGGATCGAAGACCCAGCATATCTTGCATCCATCCGGTCCCAGCAGATATTCATCCGGAGCATTCACAGGCTTGCTTTTATCTCCATCATACCAGAGCTCTAAACCTCTGGATAGAAGCACTGTGATCATGTTTTCTATATCAGGTGTCTCAAGAGCGAAGTGCCAGATGGACTGATCGTAATAATACTGTATAGATTCAGGATGAGGGTGCGGATTACCGCCTTTGCACGGCTGGATCTCTATGTATTGACCGGAAGCTATTTTCATATAATAATTCCAGGGGACGCCGCCGTCTTCACTCATCTTGAAGATGAGCCTGAACCCGAGCTTCTCATAGAATTCGATCGTCTTATCGATATCATTGCAGAATATCGTAACGTGGAATAAAGATTTGAAAAGTTCCATAGTTTATTACCTCCTCAGTTTTATTAATTCTATCATTTAACAAAGTACTGTTCAAGCATATGTGCTTTTTTTTAAGGAGAAATCAATGAAAAAGCTATTATCACTGTACCTTTCCTTAACAATGTGTCTGCTTCTGTTCGGCTGCTCCGGAATTCCGTCATTGCCGACGGAACAATCTGACGCAGGCGGAAATACTGCACCTGCTGTTACCGTTCCATCTGAAACGGAACCTTCAGGCAGTGATGCGCAGGACGCGGAACTGCTTCCTGAAGAGGCCGGTCAGGGGCAGATAATGATAAAGATAGATAATTCAAATATGGAATACTATTATGCTCCGGATGGCTCAGGTCAGCTCATCCTATCATATATCTGTGAGAAACCGTCAGTTGAGATCGAGGGTAATGATTACGCCTCAGACACAATAAACAACTTCTTCAATGATCTCGATGAAGAGTACTATACAGGCGAAAACCGCGGCCGCGGCAATGTGTTCGGCCCGGGCTTCAATCTTATGCTCCAGAAAGCCTATGATAATTTCCAGAAATCAATAGATTATAAGATCGATATAAGGCTCGATCTGGTTTTTTCACATTATGTAGATGTGGTAAGATGCGACAACCGCGTTATCAGCTTCGTGTTCACGGATTATCTGTTTGAAGGCAGCGGAAGCGGTGAATACTATAAATATGCTCTGTCGTTTGATACTTTCTCCGGTGAGATAATAGACATAACTGAAGGCAGGGATGCCACAAGAATCAGGAGGACTGTCAACAGGAACGTAGCTGAATTTGAGGAGCTTTCATACGATAAGGGCTGCTGGTATCTTGATAATGATGGGCTTTCCTTCCTTGTCAGAAATGAAGAAGACGGATCCGGATCATCTTATAAGACCGTGACCGTGCCGTATTCAGCATTCAACGGAGTTGAAGCCGCATACATGTCCGTCACAGGAAAGTACAGGACCGGCAGCGTATCCATAGATGATCATGTACCCGCAAACAGTACTCTTCCGATTCTGGATAGGATCGATGCAGATCCCGAGGGGCAGGATTGTTTTCTCACCGTAGAAGGAACGGTATATGATTTCAAACTGATAAACGTCCAGTATTCTAACTATGAAGAGATCTTTTACAGTAAAGATATGTACTGGATGACTAACTACATTTCTGATTCCATAATTCAGCTTGCTCTTGATATCCCTGACGGCATGCCCAACATGATGGTCTCATATAAATCAGATGGCATTGAATACAACAGATTTATTACTCAAAGCGGTAAAGACGGAACGCTGTTGCTGTTAGATGATGATATAACTGCAGTAGGATAAAAAAGTTATTGACTTTGCTTATATAAGATGTTATTCTAATCAAGCCGCATTGAAAAGGTTGAAGTCTTTAAAAGCACCTTAAGAGCGAGTCCTGTTGAAGAAAGGGGTAAAGTCATTTGAAGAACGCAGTCATAGTTTCTGGCGGAAAACAGTATCGTGTCTCTGAGGGAGATGTGATATTTGTAGAGAAGCTTGATGTTGCTGCCGGCGAGAGCGTAAAGTTCGACAAGGTTCTTTCCGTGGTCGACGGAGATGTCGTCAAGTTCGGCACTCCCAACGTTGAAGGCGCAACAGTCTCGGCAAACGTAGTCAAGAACGGCAAAAGTCCTAAGATCCGTGTCTATAAAATGAAACCCAAAAAGGGTTACCGCAGAACACAGGGTCACAGACAGCCGTATACAAAGGTCCAGATAGAGTCTATCAACTATTGATTTCCACAACTGAATTTGACAATTGGAGGTGTAAGTTT
>CACYDX010000084.1 GCA_902773255.1 Oscillospiraceae bacterium | reverse complement strand
GAATTTATCCGAAAAGCACTCTCTGACATCGCATATCTCGTACATCCCCTCGGGTATCTGACCGCTGCTCAGCAGTTCATCTATGCTCTTCCCGCCAAGCTTTGCCGGATCCGCGGTGAACTCGAAATGTCCTGCGGTGACACTGTCTCCAAGGGCAACTATGAGCGGATTTCTCCTTTCAAGGCCATCCGCAGGGAGGGGCATGTCACTGAATGCTGCGGCAACTCCCCTGTTTTCCCATATCTTACGTTTGAAACGCTCGGGCTTCACCAGGCCTGTGCACTGCACCGATGCCGTAAGTTCCAGTATTTTATCTGCGTATTCCTTTTCGGTCACGAATTTTGTCTTTGTCATTTCTTCTCTCCTATATAGTAAAATCCGTTGGATCTGTTGCCGTTCATGGTAGTGAATGTAATGTGCTCAAAGCGGAGCTCGACGAATCCGGAAAGCAGCTCCTTTATCCGCTCTTCAGGATGATGCCTGCAAACAGCGCCTTCCGGCAGTTCAAAAACGCCAAAAGCGCCGTATTTATCCTCAAACTTCTCATATCTCGTTATATTTCTCTCATCGCTGTTGAGAAGGAAATCGTTCACATAGAGTATGCCTCCCGGCTTCAGGACGCGGCGTATCTCTCGGATAAGCTTCTCCTGCGCTTCGTCTTCCACGATACATGTCAGCACGGCAAAGAGTATGACGGCATCAGCGCTTTCATCCGCAAGCCTGATGCTTCCCTCTTCCATCACGCGAAGATCAAGGTTAGGATACTGCGCCTTTCCCCTTTCGATCATACCTTCGGATATGTCAAAACCGACAAGGTTTTCATATCCGCGGCTGTAAAGCTCGGACATGGTCCTGCCGTAGCCGCAGCCTATATCCGCTATCAGCGCGTCCTTAGCCACATACCGGGCAAACTCGTCCACCTGAAACGGCGTTGTGAAGTTTTTTGATCCGGAAACGCTGTTCCAGTAATCTCTCTGAAGCATGTCCTCTCCTTATATCTGTTTTATCCATCATAACATAACCGGTGAACTGCCGGCAAGCAGGCGCAAAGTTGAAATAAAAGTGCATCCGTGCTATTATATCTTCCGTCTTACGGAAAGGCGGTGAGATCACGATAATGAAAACAGTGCTTTACGTCATACTGAGCGTCATCATAGGCTATGCCCTCGGCAACTTCAACCCTTCATTTCTGCTGGGGCGCAGGAAAGGCTATGATATGAGAGAGGAGGGCTCCGGCAACGCCGGCGCCACGAACGCTTTTCTCCTGCTCGGAAAGAACGCCTTTTTCCTCACGGCCATACTGGACATACTCAAAGCCTTCGCCGCATACAAGATCTGCGAGCTTGCGTTCCCTTCGCTGCCCGTTGCCGGCCCTATCGCCGGAGCAGCCTGCATTCTCGGCCACATCTGGCCCGTGCTGATGCACTTTCGCGGCGGTAAGGGAATGGCCAGCCTCGGCGGAGTTATCCTCGCTTGGGACTGGAAATGGTTCCTGATCCTGCTTGCCACAGCCATCCTGATCGCTTTCGGAACGAGATATGTCTGCCTTGTGGCGCCGATCATGTCCGTCTTATTCCCGGTGATCCACTATATCTTCACAACGGCACTTGTCGCCTCGCTTATCCTGCTCATCCCCGCAGTGCCGATCTTCGCAAAGCACTGGGAGAACTTCCGCCGTATAAAGGAAGGCACGGAAATGCGAACGAGCTTCATCTGGAACAAGGAAGGCGAGCTTAAGAGGATAGGCAAATGGAACGAGAAGACGGAAAACCAGCTTGAAAGGCGCGGTAAATAAACGCTGAATGTGAAAGAAGCACCCTGCAGGGTGCTTCTTTTTTTCTTTTTCAGCGGATCTGTCCGTCTCCGCGGATAACGTATTTATAGGTGTTCAGTTCCTCAAGCCCCATCGGACCGCGGGCATGCAGCTTCTGGGTAGAGATGCCCATCTCGCAGCCGAGGCCGAACTCTCCGCCGTCTGTAAAGCGGGTGGAACAGTTGACGTATACAGAGGAGGAATCCACCAGAGCGGTGAACTTATCGGCATTGGCCGTATCCTGCGTAAGGATCGCATCGCTGTGGCCGGTGGAATGCTTTGCTATATGGGCTATGGCCTCATCCGTGCCGTCCACAATGCCGACCGCAAGGATATAGTCGAGAAATTCCGTATCGAAGTCCTTCTCTCCCGCCGGAACGCCCGGTATGATCTCCGCGGCTCGCTTATCCAGCCTTAATTCCACGGGAATGAGGCCTTTGGCTGATCTTTCCTCCGTAAGGCGTTTGCAGAGCTTCGGCAGGAATTCAGCGGCTATGTCCTTATGCACGAGCAGCACCTCTTCCGCATTGCAAACGGAGGGGCGGCTGGTCTTGGCATTCTCTATAATGCGCATGGCCTTGTCCTGATCGGCTGTGGCATCCACGAATATATGGCAGATACCCGTACCGGTCTGGATGCATGGCACCTTCGCGTTCTCCGTGCAGCGGCGGATGAGCCCCGCGCCTCCGCGCGGAATGAGCAGATCTATCAGGCCGACGGCGCGCATGAGCTCATCGGCGCTGGCATGGTCGGTATCCTCTATGAAGCCTACGAGCGCAGCAGGCAGCCCGGCGTCCTCAAGGCCGTGGCGGATGGCATTCACTATGGCCTGGTTCGAGCGGAAAGCCTCCTTTCCACCGCGCAGGATAACGGCGTTGCCGGATTTGAGCGCAAGCACTGCCGCATCCGAAGTAACATTCGGGCGGCTCTCATATATGATCGCCACTACTCCGAGAGGCACAGAAGTCTTCTCTATGATGAGCCCGTTCGGCCTCTCCACACGGCGGATGACCCGCCCTTCCGGATCCGGCAGTTCGGCCACTTCACGCACTCCCTGCGCCATCCCGGCGATGCGTTCGGGTGTCAGGGTAAGCCTGTCTATCATCACTTCGCCGTACTTATCCTTCGAGGCCTCAACATCCGCGCGGTTTGCCGCAAGGATCTCCTCCTGCTCTGCGAGCAGTTTTTCAGCTATCGCTTCGAGTGCCGCGTTTTTCCGCTCCTTTGAAGCAGTAAGCGCGGGCAGCGCAACCCTTGTCTCCACCAGAATATCATGTGTCTTTCTCATTTTGTGCGCTCCTTTCCGATAAATCTCGTTCCTGCCGGTTTTCCTTCCAGCACCTCATATATCTGCAGTGGTCTTGCCCCGTTGATTATTACCATGTCGGTTCCGGCCTCCATGCATATCTCGGCGGCTCCGAGCTTAGTGGACATTCCGCCGGTGCCGAGAGCTGTTCCTCCGCCTCCTGCGCTCTCGCGCATCTCAGGCGTTATCTCGCGCACTTCCGGGATCAGTGCGGCATCAGGATCCTGCCGCGGATCAGCGGTATAGAGCCCATCTATATCCGAAAGGATTATAAGCAGGTCCGCCTTTATGCTCACAGCCACCAGTGCGCCGAGCGTGTCGTTATCGCCAACGCCGATCTCAACTGTAGATACCGTATCGTTCTCGTTTATGACCGGCAGCGTGCCGAATTCGAGAAGGCGGCTGAGCGTATTGGAGAAGTTCCTGTGGCGCTCCTCATCGCGAAGGTCCTCTCCCGTCAGCAGGATCTGGGCAATGGTGTGGTTATAGGTGCCGAACAGCTGGTCATAGACATACATCAATTCGCATTGGCCCACAGCCGCTGCAGCCTGCTTTCCGGGCATATCCGAAGGCCTTCCGGGGAGATTGAGCTTTCCAACGCCCATGCCGATAGCTCCCGAGGAAACGAGCACTATCTCGTTTCCCGCGTTTTTAACATCGCTGAGCACCTTGCAGAGAGTCTCCACATGGCGGATGTTCATCCGGCCGGTGGTGTGCGTGAGCGTTGAGGTGCCGACCTTGACTACTACTCTCATTCCGCCCCGCCTCCTTTGAACTGCTCGGTGAGTTTCTTATAAGCGTTAACGAACACGGCGGCATCGAGACTGTAGGTCACGCTGTCGAAGCCGAATTCTTTCCATTTCAGCGCGTCTTTCATATTTCCTGCAAAGATATAGGACTCTTTACCGTTGTCTCTGCATGCCTTGAGTATCCTTTCAATGGCGCTGAGCAGAACGGGGTTATCGAACTGCAGCGCTATGCCGAGTTCTATGGAAAGGTCGCAGGGGCCGATAAATACGCCGTCCACTCCGGGCAGCGCGGCTATCTCCTCGATATGCTCCAGCGCCTCTTTCGTTTCACACTGCGGGATCACTTTGCAACGGCGGTTGCACTCCGCCATATACTCCATCGCATCCTTCGCCCATTCGTCCGCTCCCCATACAGAAGTACGACTCGGGCAGTAACCCCGGTTCCCGACAGGCGGGAACTTGGCATTTGCCACCAGTTCCTTCACCTGCTCCACAGTGCGGATATTCGGCACTATCAGTCCCCTGGCGCCAACATCGAGCATACGGAGCACATATGGGCGGCGGATATCGCCTATCCGCACGAACGGCAGCAATCCGCCGTTTTCCGCTGCGACTATCAGATCCGCAACAGTCTCCACCGAGAATGGGCCGTGCTCAGTATCGATTATCACATAGTCTATGCCGGTGCGGCTGAGGCACTCCATTGCGCCGCGTCCGCCGAGTTCGAAAAAAGTTCCGAATGCAGTTTGGCTCATAGTTTCCTCCCGCGGAATTATTCCGCCGTCACGTAAAAGTATTCAAAAGTGAGGATCTCGTGCTCAAGTATCCTTGTGTATCTCGTCAGGTAGCCATGCTCATCGAAACTCATGAACACGGAACCCTCAGGTACCTCATCGCCGCTGAAAGTCACTGCAGAAAGCTTCCCGTCCGGAGCTGTCTCGTAATCATACTCGAAAGCATATTCATAAATACCGGGGTAACCGTATTTTGTAAGCAGACCGTCGCCCGTATATTCAAGATGATAATTGACGTTGCTGAAGACCTCGTTGTCTTTAAGTGCAAGTATCCTTTCCGGCAGGCGGTCAGCAAGCCGGTATTCATTTTCGCTGTGGTATGCGTATTCCGGGATGTCGCCGACAACACTGTATGAAAGCATGTCATCTGCGTAGCTGTACTGAGCAATGAGCCCGTTGTTCTCAGTGCGAACCGGTCTGCCATCATCATCGAGCTTAAGCTTTTTCAGCCCCTTGAGCGAATCAAGGTCGAAAGCGCTTATTTTTCCGGCAGCTCTGTCATGCTGATCCAGTACTATATCCGTGACATTTCCTATCACTTCACCGAGATTCGAACTGACGACCACCTTGCGCAGGATCCGGCTGCCGTCAGCCTTTGGAACAGCATGACCGCCGTAACTCCCGCCAAGCGCCGGATAAAAGCTGTCCCCCGATCCGATCGGCTCAAAACTCTCGTTTTCTGCCGCACTGCGTATCGGAACCATCTCAAAACCATATCTTACGGATGACTTCAAATAGCGGATCATTGTTCCGACCACGGAGAGGGTATAGCTGTCGCTGTCCTCCGGACTGCCGTTTTCTCTCTGCTCCGGATAGGAGAAGCTGTATGTACTGCCTCCGAAGATATCCGCTTCAGTGTATTCCACTTTAGCGTTTCCCACAGTCAGGCTGTCAGAAACATGTTCAAAAGAATACCTTTCGGTCCTCATTCTTGCCCCGTTTATGTATACTTTCATCATG
>CACYDX010000083.1 GCA_902773255.1 Oscillospiraceae bacterium | reverse complement strand
TGCAGTGCCGATGGAGGCGAGAGTCGCGAGCAGGACTATCATGCCCATCTCACCGAAGGTAAGTCCGCGGCCGAAGCAGCTCATTACGAGGAAGAATGCGCAGACGCCCTGATAGATCGCCGTGCCGTCCATGTTGATGGTGGCGCCGAGCGGAAGTGAGAATGCATAGACTTCTTTGTCTACGCCGAGATTCTCAGCAGCTTCCATGGTAGTCGGGAGAGTACCGTTGGAAGAACGGGTGACGAATGCGGTGATGAAGGGGATCCTGGCTTCTTTGAAGAAGGGGCCGATCTTGATGCGGAAGATCTTGAGCAGACCGCCGTATACAAGAACGATATGGATCGCATATCCGAGGAAGCAGGCGATAGTGACTGTGACCAGTGCGCCGGCAACCTTGGCGCCGTTCTTTGCAAACACTTCGCAGATCAATACCGCAACACCTATGGGGGCGTACTGCATGATGCCGCGGACGATCTTCATCATGATCTCGGTCAGGCAGTCGAACACATTGTACATCGTGGTGGAAATGGTGCGGATCCGCTCATCATCGGAGACCTTCATGTAGGACAGGCAAAGACCGAAGACAAGAGCAAAGAAGATGACCTGCAGCACGGTTTCATTGACAAGAGAAGAAAGCACGCTTGTCGGGATAATGTTCGAAATTGTATCCCAAACATTGACCTCAGCAGTCTTTCCTGCTGCATCGGCAGCCATTTCAGTGACCGCAGCAAGCGCGGCGTGAGGCTGGAAGATGTTGGCCATAACAAGTCCTATGATAACACCAACGGCTGAAGTGGCCAGATAAATGATGATGATACGGATTCCGACTTTACCGACGTTTGCCGGTGAGACAGAGGATGCGCCGACCACCAGAGAGCCTACGATCATAGGAATGATGATCATCTTCAGCAATCTGGTGAAGATCGTACCGAACATGCTGATCCATTTAGGCAGTGCGGTAACGCCGCTGGCAGCAAGGATTATGCCGACGATCGCACCGATAACGAGACCGATAAGGATCTTGTACAGTACGTTGAAGTTCAGGTATGCCCGAAAGATACCGCCCTTCTTGGGTGCTTGGTTTTCCATATTTTCCCTCCTAATAATATTTGCCTTTTCCCATCTGAAGACGGGGGACAATCGATATGGTTATTATACTATAAATACCAGGGGTTTGTGTAGTGTTTTTTGTTGATTATTTCAAATAATCAAACAAAATTAGAATGGAAATGAAATGAAAAAGCAATGAAAGAGGGATGCCGGTCACCAGCATCCCTCTTTCAGTTTATATCCGCAGTATTTTATGGCAGCCTTCGCCAGTTCTTCGGTACAGTCCACGAACGGACCGGGCACCGCAAGATATCCCGAGAGTATGGGCAGTTCCGTACAGGCAAGCAGGAAATAATCGGCGCCTTTTTCTCTCAGTCCGTCGAGAAGCGATTTCCAGAGTTCTTTCTCAGGCGTGAGAGGCTTCGATGCTTTCACGACATCGTAAATCAGGTGCATCAGGATACCCTGTTCTTCATCATCCGGAACGATATAGGATACTCCGCATTCATCCAGCGCGCGGGCGTATACTCCCGTTGCAAGAGTTCCGCGCGTGGCAAGTATGGCTGCCGTTTTCCCGGGGTAGAGTTCCGCACAGGTCTGTGCTGCGATCTTTGTCATATCGAGAACGGGAACGGATATCTGCCGCTGCAGCTCGGGAAGAAAAAAGTGGGCGGTGTTGCAGGGCATTATGATGCATTCGGCGCCGCAGGATATAAGATTTTTCGCCGCGGACAGCATCTCGGGCAAAGGATCGGCTCCGCCTGAAAGAATGGCGCCGGTCCTGTCGGGAATGGCGGTGTTGCTGTCTATGATGGTGCGGATATGGCCATTGTCATTGTCCGCATCGGTCAGTTCAACTATTTTTCTGTATAGGTCGGCAGTTGCCATGGGGCCCATTCCGCCCAGTATGCCGAGACGTTTTTTCATTTTATCCTCCGATCAGCTCGGATATGACCTTTATCGCGAGCAGCACGAGCACTATGATTATAACCGGGCGCACTATCTTCGAGCCGTCCTTTATGGCAAGCCCCGAACCTATGTAGTGGCCCGCTATCGAGGAGACTGCGCCGATAAGTCCCAGAACGATGAATACCTTTCCGTTCATGAAAGATGTGACCACGGCGCCGATGTTGCTCGAGAGATTCACGAGTTTCACGTTGCCCGAAGCGGTGCGAAGGTCCATCTTTGCCAGATTGCAGAATATAAGTATCAGGAAAGTGCCGGTGCCGGGGCCGTAAAAGCCGTCATATCCGCCTACTATGAAAGAGGCAGCCAGCACTATAGCGGCCTGACGTGCGGGATCTATAGCCCCGGCTTCCTCCGGCAGCTTTTTCTGCCTGAGCACAACGAAGGCGACTACGGGAAGGACTATCAGCAGCAGCCATTTGAGGTATCTCTCGTCGATCGCAAGCTGCAGTCTTGTGCCGAGATGTGATCCGATGAGCGCGAGGATTATAGAAGGGATGCCGAGCTTCCAGTTCACGTAGCCTTTTTTTATAAAGCGCGCTGTGGATACAGCCGTGCCTATCCCGGATGAGAGTTTGTTCGTCCCGAGGGCCAGATGTGTGGGAAGGCCTGTGAGAAGATATGTGGGCACGGATATTATCCCGCCGCCTCCTGCAATGCCGTCGACGAAGGATGCAAGAAACACGCCGATCACGACGATTACCACCATGCGCGCGGTCAGTTCAGCCGGGAAAAGCATAGCCTGCATCTGCATCCCTCCTTTTTTACTATGTTTTATTATAATAACACCGGACGGCAAAAAGTAAAGGAGAGATGAACCAAAAATAAAACAATAAAAAGCACCGATATGTGTTGAAGAGAGGTTGCTGATGTGTTATGGTTGAGACAGAGAAAAAGCCTGCTGATAGCCCGAATAAAACAGCAGGCAGCAAATAACATCAATATATCTTGGAAAGGAAAAACGAATGAAAAAATATACCGAGATGACGGCTGCGGAGCTTAAGACGGAACTTGAAGAGGTCACCGGGCTCTATGAGGATCTGAAAGCCAAAGGCCTGTCTCTCAACATGGCAAGAGGAAAACCCGGCAAGGCCCAGCTCGATATGGTGAGCGGCATAATGGACGTTCTGAAGTCTGACAGCGATTTCATGTGCGACGGGATAGACGCCAGAAACTACGGAAACCTCGAAGGACTGCCCTCCTGCAGAGCTCTCTTTGCCGATCTTCTCGGGGTGGAGCCGAAAAATGTCTTTATCGGCGGCTCGGCATCTCTCCAGATGATGTACGATACCATCGCCAAAGCCTATACCCACGGCAGAGTAAACGGAGACGGGCCGTGGGCGAAGCTGGACAAAGTGAAATGGCTCTGCCCCGCCCCCGGATACGACAGGCACTTCGGCATATCCCAGAGCTTCGGCATGGAAATGATCACCGTGCCCATGACGGCGGAAGGCCTGGATATGGACGTTGTTGAAAAGCTGATACAGGATCCCGAAGTCAGAGGCATGTGGTGCGTTCCCAAATATTCCAATCCCGACGGCATAATCTACAGCGCCGAAACTATCAGAAGGATCGCTTCGATGAAGCCTGCGGCTAAGGATTTCCTCCTTATGTGGGACAACGCATACTGCGTGCATGAGTTCTTCGGCGATTACGTGCCCTTCCCGGACATCCTGGCCGAATGCGCTGAATACGGAAACGAGGACATGGTGTTCGAATTCGCATCCACCTCAAAGATCACTTTCCCCGGAGCCGGCATATCGGTGTTCGTCTGCAGCGATAACAACATGGCCTTCATGAAAAAGCTGCTCAACGCCCAGATAATCTCCTATGACAAGGTAAATCAGCTCAGGCATGTACGATTCCTCAAGGATAAGGAGGGCGTTCTCGAACTTATGAAGAAGCATGCTGCAATACTCGGCCCCAAGTTCAAATGCGTTCTCGACCGACTCGATGCCGAGATAGCTCCGAGAGGCATAGCAAGCTGGCAGCATCCTAACGGGGGATACTTTGTCAGCGTGAACACCATGCCCGGTATTGCAAAAGCAACATGGCAGCTTTGCAAAGAGGCAGGCCTGACCATGACCGATGCCGGAGCGACTTTCCCCTATAAGAACGATCCGAACGACAGCAATATGAGGGTGGCGCCTTCGCTTCCGCCCACAGAGCAGCTTGAGCAGGCCATGGAAATATACTGTGTGAGCATGAGGCTTGCAGCTCTTCAAAAGCTCTGCAAAGAATAATATTCCGGCATCCGGAAGTATAAAAAGATGCGCCGCAGATATCTGCGGCGCATTTCATTTTATATTCA
>CACYDX010000082.1 GCA_902773255.1 Oscillospiraceae bacterium | reverse complement strand
GACTATGGCTCTGTTTATGCGGATGTTCCTCATAACGGTATGGCCGGCGACTTCCACTTCCTTCAGAGCCTTGGTGTTCGGAGCGTCACCGCCGATCAGGCAGAGCGCCCTGGCACGGGTGTTGAACCATTCCTCCTTCTCAGCGCGGATATAGTTATAAAGCTCGAGCTCCCCTTCTGAAAGCTTTGCGGCTGCAAGTTCATCGGCGTTTTTTGCAAGCTCCTCTTCAGTGATCTCTTTGCCGAACTGCTCATAAAGCACGTTGAGCATAATATCGTTGAAGCTCAGATAGCCGTCGTCCAGAATGGCAGCCATCTCCATTCTTCTTGAACCCTGGGAATGACCGGCAAGGCCAATCCTTGTTGCATCGACGAATTTCAGGCTGCGAATGAAATTCAGGGCATCTACTGTTCCGCTCGATGATGAGTTGGTAACATACTGATCGATGCCCATGTTGCTCTCATCATAGACAGGCAGTTCACTGTAGCCCGTTGCGTATCCGTTGATGTTCATAACGACGAATCCGCGGCGGGCAAGCTCTTCCACGATGCCTCTGTAATTGTTCTTGGTGACGCCGGCGCCGTGCGCAAATATTACAGCCGGGAGCTTGTTTCTGTCGGTAACACCGGCGGGATAATAAAGGTCAGCCTGCAGTACCGCGCCTCTGGCATCGATGGATATCTCTTCTACTTTGATCCTTCCGCCGTTTGTGGTTATCAGCTGAGCTACAAAGCTGAAGACAAGGATCAGGCAAAGGCATATCAGCAGAATTCTGACACAGCCGGCTTTAGTGCTGAGCGTCAGCTTTTTCTCTTTCATTTTTACCCATTTCCTTTCATAGTATTTCATTTTTTGTTTTCCATATTTCCGTGATCAGCGGTGCCGGATTATGACCATCTCCCTGTTAAAGATTATCGTGTGTATGGATCAATTTATGAGAAGATAAATCAATCCATTTGGATTAATTTTATTATAGGATCAGGCTTGTTAAACTTCAATTATCAGCTTATATAGAAATGGTTTAAAAATTTTGTATAAGTTGTCTAAAGGCCGAAAAGCCCTTTTATTTATTGGGAAAAATCAAAATCGCCCGTCCACGTTTCTTAGTGGACAGGCGATCATTTTCCCGGTATTTCAATCGATCTTTATAAGCTCTATCTTCTGGGAGTATTTTGCCGACGGCAGGTCTTCGTTTAGCAGATCAAAAGCTTCTGTAAAGGCCTCTATATCCTCGTCACTGAACCGGTCGAGGGCTTTGAAAAAGTCATCCCAGATCTCACTTCTCAGGCCAGTCGTACGGTCCTTATAGAATTGTAAAGCAAGCTCCGTCGGCCTGAGGACGATGTTCTTCTTATTGCCCTTAACGCGATATTTCTCCGCAAGGCCCACCTTCTGCAGGTGACTCACCATTCTGAAGAATGAGCTCTGCGGGATGCCTATCATCCGGGCAAGCTCGATCATGCTGCAGTATTCCTTCCGATGCTCAACTATCAGCTCAACGATGAGCCATTCCTGGTTGGTGATCTCGATGCCCTCATCGAGGCTTATCCTCTCATTGAGGCCGCTGCTGACTATGTTGACGTGCTTTATAATGGCCTTCAGAAGCGGGATATAGCGGTTTTCTCTGTTTTCTTTCATCAGTGACCTCGCAGATGCTTTGATCATTCTATATTACACCGGTCATGGTCTGAATACAACGGCAAACATGAGGAGGAAAGCAGATCCTCTCATTGTAAGCGCATCGGGCGTGCTTTCTCTTATGGGAAATATCCGGCGAAAATGGGTAAAACAGCAAAGTTTCGGGAGCTTAGAACGGCCGTTGAGATCTGTTGCGTTCCGGACGGCGGCGCAATTTGTTTATGTGGTATGACAGGGATGGTAAATGAGAGAGTCATTCCGGGTGAAACGGGGAATCTCTCAGCCACGGGCTGCTCCACAGGTACAGGATAAAACATGGAGCCGGCGACATTAAGAATTGACTTATCGCTTCAGTCATCCTATGATGTATATAAATCATGAAAGAGGAGGAATACAATGAAAAAGCTTATCGCTCTTGCATTGATCCTGGCCTCGGTATTTGCTCTCTGCGCCTGCGGAAGCTCTTTCCCGGCCCTTTCCGGGGCGGCCAAAACGGACGCAGATCCGGAACCGGCGGAAACTCCGTCTGCCACAGCTACACTGAACTATGTTACAGTTGATATCACGAAGGACAATTTCTACGACTATTTTGAATTTGCTGAATTTCCGCCCTATGATATTGCCGTAACAAAGGGACCCGACGGTCTGGCGGAAAAAGTATATGCAATGTCCGGTTTCTATCTGAAGGATAAATACAGCATTCAGGTCATCAGAGAGAATAACTGCAGCGTCAGGATCGGGGTTAAATTCGATACTCTGTGCTTTGATCAGAACAGGAATATCACGATTGATATGAACAGCCTGACATATGAAGTGACCGGAGATCCGTCAAATGTTTATTCATATGACGGCACGATCGAGGGTACGACTTTTATCGATGAGAACAGTCAGCTTTCATATATGCTGAGGCTTCCTACGCGTTTCACATACGGCACAGGACTGGCTGATGACTTCTCGTTTATAACCGATAATATAGAGATCGTTTCTGTTACGGGAAAACTGTATCTGATCGAAACAGAGTATTGATCATGCACGGGCAGCTCCGGCTGCCCGGCGGTGGTTCAGGATGACAAATGCTGTCATTCTGAACGGAGTGAAGAATCTCTCAGCCAAGCCAGTTCGGTTTCAGCGAATAATGCTTCTCTTTGCTTGCATTTTTCGGAAACCTGTTGAGGCCG